>JBBFMI010000059.1:0-2902 GCA_037478635.1 Candidatus Geothermincolales bacterium
CTCTTACCGGCTACCGGCGCGGGTTTGCCAACGGCGTGGTATCTGATCGGTCCCCGGAAGGATCTCACGCTCATCGATCGATGTAACGGAAAGCCGGTCGGTTTTTCTTGCGGATTCCCCAACGCGAACCGTCGTTCCAGGCTTGGTTACTCGGGCTTGGAAAAGCCTTTTCCCGACCCACTCCCTTTTCTTTGATGAGAGATGATGCGATCCTGCTCGATTTCCCTGGCACATGTCCAGGACGGTCCAGGCTCGGTAGCCTTCCGGCTGTGCGGATTCCTCCCTTGTTGATCTGTCTCCTCCCGTCCGATCGATCAGTGGTCCTCATGGGGACGGCCGCCTTTCCTGATGGACTTCAGGAAGAGCAGGAAGAGCACAAGCGAAACGCCGAGGAGAAAAGGCCTTCCCGTTCTTCCTCTTCTTGAGAAGGGTCGTGGTTTGAGGTCCCTGCGGAGGGATGCCATCGCCGAAAGGAGTTGCCGGAGGGAGCCGGCCAGGAGCCTCGAGTCCACGCTTTCCTTCAGGGCCTGGAGGAAGGCCGATATCTCCCCTCTCTTCGCCTCCATCCGGGAGGCCGCGCGTTCGAGGGAGACCGCGAACCGGTTCACGCTCGACCCGAGAAGGCGGGCAAGCTCCCCGGGGCTTTTCTCGCCCATGCCCAGGGCCTTCCTGGCCAGGGAGAGGTAGGTCCTGGCCAGAAGGCGCAGGCGTTCGGCGTCGATGCCCGAGGCCGCCGCCCTCGCGAGCTCGGCCAGGAGTGGTTCCGGGAGCGAGTCCAGCTGGCGTCCCAGCTCCAGCAGGAACTCGGAAAGCCAGTCAACCGCCCGGGGAAGGGCGCCTACCAGGCTCATGGACAGGGCCGGGTCTCCCCAGAGAAGGGCGCGGGCAAGTCCGGCGGCGTTTTCCGGCCTGATGCCCTTGAGCTGGATGAGCGCCAGCTCCTTGAGGGCCGGGGTGTCGAGCACCTCCCGCAGGATCCTTTCCGTCAGGCCGGCCTCGGTCGCGCGCTCCTCCATCTCGGATCACCCCCTTGCTTCTTCCCCGTTCCCGGCCCTTTTCTCCTCCGCTCCGGCTTTGCCCTGGCGGGACGACCTTGGCCTGGAGGGACCGGGGGCCGTTCCCAAGAGGGGTTTCATCACGTGCCTGGCGAAATCCGGGTTCTCCGCCACCGCCTCCCGGAAGTCACGGACGAAGGCGTGCAGGAGGGAACCCTCGTCCCGGGCTCGCTCCGCCGCCGCCGCCATCGCGGCGGAGAGCCGTTCCCTGAAGGAGATGCCCTCCAGGCGAGCCGCGAAGGACCGGGAAAATCCGTCGGCCAGTCGGGAAAGGGAGCGGCGCGTGGGATTCTCGGGCTCCCGGTCACCCAGGGACAGGGCCAGCCTCACCATCCCCGCCGCCGCCTCTCCCAGCACCTCCCCGTCCAGCCCGTCCAGGATGCGGGCGGAGAGTTCCCGCAGCAGGGGTGGGGGAAGGGATTCCAGCTGGCGGGAGAGCTCCGCCGCCGCGTGGGCGCAGGCGTTGAGCAGGTCGGGCAGGGTGCCCAGGGCGGACATGGACAATCCCGGGTCCCGCCAGAGGAGGGTCCTCACCAGGCCCCGGGTGGACGGGGGATCCACTGCCTTGAGCAGTATCATCACTGATTCCTTAAACCCGGGGGTGTCGATGAGCTGCCGGAGGATGCGGTCCAGCGCGTCGATCAGCCCCTTGGTCTCAGCACCGCCTGGCTCCCTCGAAGCAGGAATGGCCACCTTCACCACCCCGTTTCCTCGCCTTCATCCTCGCCCTTTCGTGCCATGGTCTTCCATCCCTCAAGGTGGTCCGATACGGTTGGGGGTGACCGTCCGGGTGATGGACCGCCCATGGCGTCAACTCCCCACCGTCAAGCGGGTCACGCGCCCCGTGCCCGGTCGATCGAACCCGCTTTCCTTACCGTCCCCGCTTTCCCGGCATGGTCGGGTTCTCGGGCGCGGTTCGCGCCCCGGCCCCGTATCCCCGTTCCGTCGTCGGCCTCCCTTTCGACTTCCTGGGCCCGCGACCGCCGACGGTCGTCGGTAGGCCGTCACAGGGTCCGGGTGCCGAAGAAGCGGCGGGCGAAGTCGTGCTTGGCCAGTTCTTGGGAGCCCACGTAGCACTGCACGGTCTTGATGTCCCGCCAGTAGCGCTCCAGCTGCCACTCCTTCGCGTAACCTGCAGAGGCCATCAGCTCCATGGTGCGGTGCAGCGCCCTCTCCGAGGTCGCCAGGACCTGGTGGACGACGAGCAGTGCCAGGGTATAGACCTCCTCCGAGCCCGGGTCCCCGAAGGCCGCGGGCTCGGCGAGCGTCTCCGCCAGGTCGTAGGTGAGAAGCCTCGAGACCGAGATGTCCTGGGCTATTTCCCCCATGACGGCTCCGGTCAGGGGGTTTTCCCGGAAGAGGTTTCCCCTGCCCTTGATGACCCGGTTGTCCCCCCATTCCCGCAGTATCCCGTGGGCCGCCAGCAGGCCACCCACCGCTGCCGCCGATATTCCCAGGTAATACCAGGAAAGCAGGCGCCGCAGGCCGGTGTCGCCGCGGAACAGGCAGTTCCCCGCGGGCACCTCGACGCCGTTCAGGCCTATTTCCGCCTGGCGGCTGGCGGCGAGACCCGTTTTCTTCACCTCATGGCCCCTGGAGACGCGGGGGTCGTCTCCCGGCACGAGGACGAAGGCCGGTTCCTCTTCCCCCTCCACGTGACACCAGGCCCCGAAGAGGTCCGCGTCGTGGCCCGAGCAGGTGGGCCTTACCTTCTCGCCGTCCAGGACGAAGCCGTCCCCGGTGGAGCGGGCGATGACCTGGAAGCTCTTGCCGCGCCAGGTGGGGGCGTGCTCGCTCTCACTGAAGACCGGCAGCACGAAGGAGACCACCATGGGTTCGCCAGTGCC
>JBBFMI010000059.1:2912-9175 GCA_037478635.1 Candidatus Geothermincolales bacterium
GGCGAAGCGGGAACAGGCGGCCTCGTCCAGGTGGTCCCGCAGGGCCAGCAAGGCCTGGAAGGCCAGGTTATGGGCGGCGAGGTAGGCCAGGCCGGTGTCGGCCCATCCCACGGCTTCCAGGGCGGCGGCCACCGTATAGGCGGCTCGGGGGGAGTTGTGTTCCTCTCCCCCCAGGGCCTCGGGAAAGAACATTCGCTGGAGCCCTATATCCACCATGACCTTCCGCAGCGCCGGCCGCAGGAGCCCCTCGTAACTCTCCTTGAGCTCGACCCTCCGGTCGGCCACTTCCCGCCTTAGCATCTCCAGGAGGTTGGAGGCGAGCTGGGAGTCGGTCTCCGACAGGCGGTTTCTGGGAAAGGGAAACAGTTCCAGTTCCTTCATCTTGCCCTCCCCGCTCGGACGCGGTCCTCAAGCCGCTCGGAGGTCCCGCGGCACAGGCCCATTTCTTACGCCTTTCCCCATCTCGCTTTCCTCAGGCCGCCGCGCAGGTTACGGTCGCTTTCCCTCACAGGGTCGCGCACTCGTAGAACCAGCGCGCGGTCTCTATCTGGCACAGTTGCTTGGAGCCCTCCACCAGCTGGAGGATCTTGACGTCCCGCCAGTGTTTCTCGACGTCCCAGTCCCTGTCGGGACCGAAGCATTCCATGAGGTTCATGACCTTACCGGTCACCTCGATGAACCTTTCCATGGCCAGGTAGCGCTGAGCCCGCATCTTGGCCACCAGCCCCGGGTCCCACAGGGGCCCGTAGAGGTCGTGGCGGTCGCACATCCTGGCGCACTGGTAGCCCACGATCCTTATGTTCTCGATGTTCGCGGCGAAGTCCGCCAGCACGCCGGCCACCGCGTCGTTCTCCTTGAGCGGCATCCCCCGGTATCTCCTGCGGCTCGCGAATTCGTAGACCCGCTCGTAGATGTTCATCATCGCCCCGGATATCCAGGCGATGATGCCCATGTTGCCGGTGGACATTATCTCGCCGAAGTACTTGGCGTCGTCACCGGGGCCACAGGCCCGGTACCAGGCCGGCACCCGCACGTCCTCGAACCAGACGTCGGAGTTCCTGTCCGATGCCATTCCCGCCTTGTCGTAGGGAGGGCCCTGGGTCACCCCCCGGGTGTCGGAGGGGACGTAGATGACCGCGATGTCCCTGGGGTCCTCCGAGCCTGGGTTGGTGGTGCACACCACCGCCATGAATTTTGCCAGCCCGCCGGTGTTGGAGGGCCAGAGCTTGTGGCCGTTGATGACCCACTCGTCCCCGTCCAGCATCGCGGTGGTCCGTATGGTGCTCCCCTTGACGACCTCTATGTTCTCGATGTCCGACCCGCCCTGCGGCTCGGTCATCGCCAGGGCGGAGAAGACGGGCTCGGTGGTCTGGCAGAACATGGGGGCGAACTCCTCCAGCAGGCGTCGGTTCTCGTGGGGTTCCAGGGCGATGAAGAGCAGGGGCCAGAAGGAGGCCCCGAAGGCGAGGGCCATTCCCGTGTCCGCCCGGGCTATCTCCTCGAACATCCTGAAGGCGGCGGTGCACATGTAGCCCGACCTGCCCATCCCCCAACCGCCCAGGTCCTCCGGGAATATCATGCGCTGAAGGCCGTATTCCCCCAACAGTTTCTTCATGGGCGGATGGATGAGGGCATGGTCGAGGTAATCCTCGTCGTAACTTCTCCTGTAGGGGATGACCTCCTTCTCGGCCCATTCCCTGAATATGGAGGTGAGAAGGTCGTCCATGGGGGTGGCATACTCCAGGGGACGGGTGAAGTCGTCTATGCTCCTCATCCTTACCTCCCTCCTGTATTGCCCCGGGGAACCATGATGAAGGGATTCCGGGAACGCCGGAAACGAATTAGCGAAAAAAACGGTCAGCTTATCCTGAGACGAACCCCCCTGCGATCGATACCGATTGCCGAGACCAGCCTACGGGAACGTATTCTATTCCCGGGTTTTTACGGTGTCAAACCGCGATTCGCCGATGAGGACTTAATAAGAGGCGCGCGACCGAGAGGCACGGCTCTTCCCGGGCGGGGCCGAGGAAAACGGGCTTGAGCCGGCCGTCCCGGTGGATATCATATTGGCATGGGACATGGCCGGCCGGTGCCGGCTCCCAGGGCTGTTTCGGCTTGGTCCGCGCGGGAAATGCACAAGGCGGATAGTCCCGTTCCGTCGGGTACCCTTGTCCCCCTTGGGTTACTGGCTTGCTCGGACGGGCGCTGGAAAGAGCTTCGCATGCGGCCATCATCCCGGACAGGGTAGCCCGGCGGCTCTCGGCTTCCGGTAACGGGACCCCTCGAGCCCGGACGTCCGCCCCTCCCGGCGGTGCCGCACGTACCGGCGACGCGGGCCCGGATAGGGGAGGGAGGCCTGTGAAGAGTTCCACCAGGAGGATATTCCGGCTCCACGGCTGGAGGGTGGACCGGGCGATCCACAACTACCTCTACTTCGTCTTCTACGACCTGTACGTGAAGGGGGCCTTTTACCTGACCCGGGCGGTGGCTGCCCTGCTGGGCCGGTTCTCCGCCACCCGGCACGTGGCCCGCTTCATATTCGAGCGCTACCACGCGAAGGTCCTCTCCCGGGAAGATGTTTCCAAGATCCTCCAGCTGGAGGAGACGGTGGACCTGGGTCCCGATACCACGGGCCGGATCGTCCCCTTCCGTCACGCCAACCGCCTGGTGCTCAGGGAACCCACCCACCTGGCGGTGATGGACTGCCCCTGCAAGCTGGAACTGAAGGACCCGTGCCAGCCGGTGGCCTCGTGCATCGCGGTGGGCAGGCCCATCGTGGATTTCTGGCTGGAACACTGCGAGAAGTATCACGCGAGGAGGATAACCCGCGAGGAGGCCCTCGACATCATCGAGCAGCACCGCCGGAACGGCCACATAACCCAGGCCTTCTTCAAGGTGGCCACCGGTGGAGGCATGGGCGTCATATGCAACTGCTGTCCCCGTTGCTGCGTCAGCATGCGGGCTACGGCGCTGGTGCGGGGGATGAAGGGAGCGGAGGGGATATCCCAGTACGTCCCCTCGGGTTACAGGGTGGCCCATGACCCCGGGCGGTGCCGGGGCTGTGGGGGCTGCGCCGAGGCGTGCCACTTCGGCGCGGTGGAGTTCGGGGAGGGCGGGCGAGCCTACCGCCCGGAGAAGTGCTTTGGATGCGAGCTCTGCGTGGAGAGGTGCCTGGAGGGAGCCCTTTCCCTCTACCTGCCGGAGGATGGCCTGCTTCCCCTGGACCTGGAGCTCGCCCGGGAGATGCTCTCCCGCGGTGAACGCTGAGCGACCGGGAGAAGGATGGAGGCCGGGACCGGGGCTTGAGAACGGGAAACCTCGAGCGTCCTTGGGCGCCGGGGCCTTCGGGCGGCCGCCCGTGCGGATCGTGGAGGTTCACGCGAAGGCAACAGGTCGCCAGGGGCGAATGGATAGCAGGAAAGGATGGTAAAAGGGCCTTGCGCGGCCCTTTCCGCCTGGAGCGGGTCGAGGACTCCACGAGTGTTTCTGGGAATTGTTCCCAGGAAATTCTTTCCGGAAGTTCGGAGGCGCAAGGTAAGGCGAAGAGTGAAAGGGAGGGAGGCACGAGATGAAGAAGTTGGCCGTGACCGGGTGTTCTGGCTACATAGGTGGCAGGCTGATGGAACGCCTGGAGGAGGCGGAATGGGTCGACCGGGTGCTGGGCATAGATATAAGGCCCCCGGCCAAGTGGTGGAAGAAAATGGATTTTCATCCCTTCGACGTGCGCGACCCCAAGCTGACCGAGCTGCTCTCGGGGGAAAGGCCCGAGGTGCTGGTGCACCTGGCCTTCATCGTCAATCCCCTGCGCGACGAGAGGGAGATGCACGACATCGACGTGCGGGGGACGGAGAACGTCCTGCGGGCGGCGGCGGAGGCTGGGGTGAGACACCTGGTCATCGCCTCGTCCAGCTCCGCCTTCGGGGCCTTCCCCGACAACCCGGAGTGGCTGACGGAGGACCACCCGCCGAGGCGGATGCCCAATTACACCTACGCCAGCGACAAGTACGAGGTGGAGATGCTGGTCAAGCGGTTCATGGAGGATAACCCCCACGTTAAGGTGGCGGTGATACGACCCTGCATCGTCTACGGTCCCAACGTGAACAACTACCTCTCCCGTTTCATCCTTCGGCTCCCCTTCATCCCGTCGGTGGACGGGCAGGTCCCCCAGATGCAGTTCGTCCACGAGGACGACGTGGCGGAGGTCTTCCTGAAGGTCATCGAGGGCGAGGCGGCGGGTTACTTCCACGCCTGCGGCGAGGGGACGGTGGGCATCGACGAGATAGCCGCCATGGCGGGAAAGCCCCTGTTGAAGGTGCCCGCGAGGATAGCCTATCCGCTGGTGGACCTGCTCTGGAGGACCCGCTTCCCCCTGGTGGAGGGTCCCTCGGGGATGCTGGACTTCATCCGTTACCGCTGGACCATATCCGACCAAAAGACCCGCGAGGCCCTCGGCCTGGGCCCCCGGAGGTCGAGCAGGGAAGCGGTGGAGGAGATGCTCAGGACCCACCGGGCGGGAAAGAGGGGTTCGCTGCTACCGGGCAGGGGCAAGGCGGCCTGATCGCCCTGGTGATAGCGCCTTCCGACAGGCGAGGAAGTGTCCCCAACGCCCTACGCTCGGACAGGTTCCCTCCGCTCGGACGGGTCAGGTCAACCTGAGCGCTCCGGGGAGCGCTGGCCCTGCGAGGCGGCGGGGACGCGGTGTCATGAAGGGCCTCATCGGGCCTTCGGGGGGAAACCCGCAAGAGCCCTTATGCGGCTATTGCCCTTGCCTCGGGGTTCAGCCCCCTATTCCTGGGCGCAGGACTCGCCCTCTCCCTTGCTCCTCAGCAGGGGGACCAGCACGAAGACCCCGAAGACGAGGGTGAGGGCGGCGTAGAGCTTGGGGTCCTTCCCCTTTTTCTGGGCCACCCGGTAGGCGATGGCGGCCTCCACGGGATGGACCAGGGCCAGGAACTTGACGGTCTTCTTGACAAGATCTTTCATCTTCCCTCCTCGGAGAACGGTTCCGCCCTTCCGTCAACGCCCCCTTAACCCGCCGGGGTTAAGATAGAATCAATTATAGCAGTCGCGTTAAGCGGAGGAACCACGCGGACAGTGTCGACGAGGGAAGAAGGGGATACCGTTGGAGGAGAACTACCGGAAACTGCGCAGGATATACCGGGCCATAGAGGAGTCGGGGCTTTACATCAACCTCAACCACGACGTGCGTTTCCGCGAGCAGAGGGAGATACCCCTGAACCTCAACGAGACCGAGTCGGTGGTGCTCTCGGAGGAATCCTACAACTCTCCCCTGCTGTTCGCCTTGCTCACCTCGGTGATGCGCAACGGCACCATGATACTGTTCGGGTCTCCCGGCTCGGGGAAGACCACCTCGGCCGAGTTCGTGGGCGCCCTGGTGTACGGGAGGATACTGGAGGAAACCTTCGGCGACGGGGGCCCCTTCCGGGTCATGGAGGCCATCCACGAGGCGACGATCCATGGCCACCAGGAGTTGACCGAGGAGAAGATGCTGGGAAGGCCCCACCTGGGAAGGCTCATGCGGGACGGGGAGGAGGTGGTCATCCCCAGGAAGTTCGTCCTGAGCCCCTTCCGCATGGTGGACGAGGTCAACCGCCTCACCCCCGGAAGGACCAACAACCTGCTGGAGTTGATGGACCGGGGGTTCACCGTCTACGGGGACACCAAGATCTACGCGGCGGAGGGCGTGACCTTTCTCACCGCCAACTTCCGGGACATCGCCTCCTCCGACCTCACCCCGCCCTTCCTGGACCGCATCGACGTTGGGGTTTTCTCCCCCACCCTGAACCCCTATTTCCTCGAGATGGCGGGGGGCGGGGAGGACAGGAAGCTCTCGGGGGACGAGGAGGCCTTGGTGTCGAGGATCAGGAGGGAAACGGGGGTGGAGTTCACCCAAAAGGACCTGGCCGACATCAGGGCCGAGATAGCGGAGGTGGAGATCGACCCCGAGGCCCGCTATATCCTCTACAACTTCATCTCCGAGGTCAACGGCTGCGCCCTGGCCTCTCCCGAGCTGGAGAGGAAGAGCAAGGGCTTCGCCTGGTTCGTCAGGCCGCCGGTTCTGTGTTCCCAGGTGGACGACGGGGGCCCGGGCTCAGGGCACATGGGCGGGTGCCATTACCACAACACGGAGAACATCTGCTACCGGACCGAGAACGAGGTCAGCGTCCGGGCGGCCAGGACCATAGAGCGATACACCAAAGCGCTGGCCTGGTTCAGGGGAAAGCAGAGGGCGGGGGTGGAGG
>JBBFMI010000060.1:0-9074 GCA_037478635.1 Candidatus Geothermincolales bacterium
CCATAATCATCGAGGAGAGAGAGGCCCCGCCCTTCACCCCTCCGGAACACGCCGAGAGCCATTTCGGCCTGGGACATTCAAGACCTGGGCCCGAGAGAACGGAAGGGCCCGGCAACATGACCCATACAGTCTGTCCCGGGAGCGAGCCCCTGAGCCTGGACGAGCTGGAAGGAAGGCACGGGGCCATGGAGGTGGGACTTTCCAACTGGCCCATCCAGCTGCGCCTCGTACCCCCCGGGGCACCCTACCTCCGGGGAGCCCGGCTGGTGGTGGCGGCGGACTGTACCGCCTTCGCGATCCCCGGGTTCCACCGCAAGATCCTGCAGGACAGAGTCCTCATGATCGCCTGCCCCAAGTTAGACGACACCACCGGATACGTGGAAAAGCTCGCTGACATCATTAAGTCGGGGGAGATCGAGGAAGTCACGGCGGTGATCATGGAGGTGCCCTGCTGTTTCGGCCTCCTCCGCCTCCTCAAGCAGGCCGCCGAGGCGGCCGGAAACGGCGCGAGGTTGAGGTACATAGTGGTGAGCCGCCGCGGGGAGGTGCTGGAAGAAGGTGAAGTCCCCACTTGATATCTCGGCGCCATTCGACCGGGCAGGAACCAGATCAACGCCCCGTGCTCCGGTGACTGTATAATAGCTCTATGGGCGAAAAGAGGAGAAAAACCCTGCTTTACCTGATATACGCGGCGGTGGCCGTGGCCTTTCTCCTGTCCATCCAGCTGGCCCATCCCTTCCGGCCGACGGAGATAAGTTACAGCGAGTTCCTGTCCCGCCTGGAGTCGGGGGAAGTGGTGAAGGCGGTGATCACTGAGAGCAGGATCGAGGGCACCATCCGGGCCGGCGACGATGGGCCAGAGAAGAACTTCGTCACCACGCGCATCCCCAACACCGACATAGAAGGCCTCATCCAGAAGATGGAGGAAAAGGGCGTGCAGTTCACCGGCAAGGTGGAGAACACCTTCTGGAGGGACCTGCTTTACTCCTGGATCATACCCATCGGCATCCTGGCACTGGTGTGGTTCCTGATATTCCGCCGCCTTTCCCGCCGGGTGGGAGGTTCGAGCCCGCTCTCCTTCGGCCAGTCCAGGGTGAAGATATACGACCGGAGCAAGGACAAGGTGACTTTCGACGACGTGGCCGGCCTGGACGAGGCCAAGGAGGAACTCAAGGAGATCATCGACTTCCTCCGCCATCCCGACAAATACCGGAGGATAGGGGCCCGCATACCCAAGGGAGTGTTGCTGGTGGGGCCCCCGGGGACAGGCAAGACCCTGCTCGCGCGGGCGGTGGCGGGAGAAGCCGATGTCCCGTTCTTCTCCATAAGCGGCTCCCAGTTCATGGAGATGTTCGTCGGGGTGGGAGCGGCCCGGGTGCGTGACCTCTTCGAACAGGCCAAGGCCAAGGCCCCCTGCATCGTCTTCATCGACGAGATCGACACCATAGCCAAGGTGAGGGGCGGGATCATCGCCAGCGGCGGGGTGGAGGAGAGGGAGCAGACCCTGAACCAACTACTCTCGGAGATGGACGGGTTCGACCCCCAGACCGGGGTGATCATCCTGGCCGCCACCAACCGGCCGGAGGTGCTCGACAAGGCCATCCTGCGGCCTGGGCGCTTCGACCGCCAGATAATGATCGACCGCCCGGACATCAAGGGAAGGGAGGAGATCCTCAAGGTCCACGCCCGCCGGGTAAAACTCGCTCCCGACGTCGACCTCAGGGTGATAGCCGCCCGCACCCCCGGGTTCGCTGGCGCCGAGCTGGCCAACGTGGTCAACGAGGCCGCATTGCTGGCGGCCCGCAAGGGTAAGAACCGGGTGGGGATGGAGGAGTTCGAGCAGGCCATCGACCGGGTCATCGGCGGCCTGGAGCTCAAGAGCCGGGTCATGAGCGAGTGGGAAAGGAGAGTGGTGGCGGTTCACGAAGTCGGCCACGCCATAACCGCCTCGCTGCTGGAGAACGCCGATCCCGTGCACCGGATCACGGTTATCCCCCGGGGAATAGGTTCCCTGGGCATGACCATGCAGCTCCCGGAGGAAGACCGCTACATCCTCACCAAGAAGGAATTGGAAGACCGGCTGGCCGTGCTGCTCGGGGGAAGGGCCGCGGAGGAGGTGTTCTTCGGTGAGGTGTCCACCGGAGCCCAGAACGACCTGGAAAAGGCCACCATCCTCGCCCGCAAGATGGTGGAGGATTACGGGATGAGCGACCGTATTGGGCCCCTGTCCCTGGGCTGGGAGAGGGCCGCGCGCCTTCTCATGGGCGAATATTCCTACGGGAAGGAGGCCAATTACAGCGAGTCCACCGCCCAGCTGGTGGACGCCGAGGTCAAGCGGATAATCCTGGAAAACTACGACCGGGTGAAAAAACTGCTCCAGGAAAATCGGAACGCACTGGAGAAGATCACCGAGGTCTTGCTGGAAAAGGAGACCCTGGAGGGAGAGGAATTCAGGCGCCTGCTGGCCTCCATCCGCGAGGAGGAAAGGAAGAGCCTGGAAACTCCGGCTGCCGCCGAACAGTGAGGCCCGGCAGGCCAAAACCCCAGGGAATCCTGCATCAAATTACCCAAGGAGCAAAGGGGGCCAAGCGGAGAAGGCATTTTGGTGGAGAGCTCATGGCGACTCGACCCGAAGCGGACGTGATCATCATCGGAGCGGGCCCGGCCGGGCTTTCGGCAGGAGTATATTGCGCCCGCAAGATGCTGCGCACCCTGGTCATCTCGCAGAACGTGGGCGGTCAGGCCGCCTGGTCTTGGGAGGTGGAGAACTACCTGGGCTACCAGCTCATCACTGGGGCGGAGCTGGTGGAGAGGTTCAGGGCCCACCTGGAGAATTTCCGGGTGGAACTGATGGAGGGCATGAAGGTGGAATCCCTGCGCCGGGATGGAGATATCTTCACCGTCGTCCACGGCGGCGGAGAAAACCGCGCTCCCGCCGTGATTGTGGCCTCGGGGAAGGTCCCCAGGCCCCTGGGGGTGCCGGGCGAGGACGAGTTCAGGGGAAGGGGAGTGGCCTACTGCGCCACCTGCGATGCCCCGCTCTTCCGGGGCAAGAGGGTGGCGGTAATAGGGGGAGGAAACTCCGCCCTGGATGCCGCACTGCAGTTGGGAGAGATAGCCCGCGAAGTGCACCTGTTGACCATCGAGGACCATCTCGGGGGAGACGAGATCCGCAGCCAGGCGGTCATGAAACACGACAAGATAGAGGTATATTACCGGGCCAGGGTCCTGGCCATCAGGGGAGACAGGTTCGTTACCGGCCTCGACTTCCAGGTGGAGGGCGAGTACCGGAGCCTTCCGGTAGAGGGGGTCTTCGTGGAGATCGGAAGCATCCCCAGTACCGACTTCTTGCCCCCCGAGGTGGAGCTCAACCAGAGGGGAGAGGTGGTGGTGGACTCCAACAACCGCACGAACGTGCCCGGGCTCTTCGCCGCCGGGGACGTCACCAACGTGCAGGAAAAGCAGATCATAATCGCCGCCGGCGAGGGCGCCAAGGCGGCCCTCGCCGCCTACTCGTACCTCTTGGAGAAGGGCTTCCTGGGAAAGTGACGAAACCGTGGGGTCGTCCCGGTGACCCCGGTGGACTTAGCGCCTAAAAATGCCCATCGAGACCCGGCGAAGACCACCGTCGGGAAGGCGAGAGTTTCGGGCACCTGCTATCAGGCGTGGGCTATTCGAGCTCTTTCTGCGGGGTCTGAAAGGAGGAAAGATGATAAGTTGTCCTTCCTGCGGCGCCCTTAACTCCGATGACTCCTCTTTCTGCCGCCACTGCGGCACCGCCCTTCCGGGACGGACCGGGTACCCGGCAGAAGACATGCCAAACCGATCGCTCGCCCCGGGAATCGTGCCTCCATCCCCTCCCATTCCGGGGCAACCACAGGCGGGACCCGGTCCCGGGATCCAGTTCGTCCCCCGGAACAGCGGCAAGGCCACCGCCTCCCTCATCTGCGGGATACTCGGGCTCATCGTCTTTCCCTTGATCTTCTCGGTCCTGGCCATCGTCCTGGGGCAGGCGGCAAAAAACGAGATATCCAATTCGGGAGGCCAGCTGACCGGGGCAGGGAGCGCCACTGCGGGGATCGTCCTGGGGATAATAGGCCTGGTTTTCTGGGTTATATTCCTGGCCGTTACGTTCGCGCTTTAAAAACTCCCTTTTCGTGTCCACCCCAACGCCCTGGAAAGGGACATATGCCCTCTTTCCTTCCGGGTACGGGGATGGGGGAGACTGAAAACAGTGGCGGGGGATTCACCTCGCGTCCTATTCCTCGAGCGAGAAAAGGCCGTCAGGGGAGAAGGGATACCGCGACGATGAAGATGACCACCCCTCCCAACAGGCCCAAGCCTCCCATAATAAGTCCCGCCAGCCCCATCCCGAACCCGGTCTTCAGCTGGGGGTTGCTCCTCACCGCGTTCATCCCCAGGGCACCGAAAACTATGCCCAGGAGGCCGAGGATCCAGGCCAGTATCGGTACCCACACGAGGACCAGGCTTACAAGCCCCAGTATCAGGGCGGCCACGCACATCCCGTCGGTGCGCGGGACCGAGTAGGGGTACGGCAGGGAACCCGGGGCCGGAGCCTGCCATGGAGGCTGCGCAGCCGGATGGTAGGAGGGGGAATAGGACGATGAACCCGGGCTGACGGGAGGGGACGGGGGATTCGCCGGTCCGGCAGGTAACGCTTCTCCCCCCCTCTCCTTCTCGAGAGAAGCGCCACAACGGGGGCAGAAAGACGCATCCTCCCCAGTACTGTATCCGCACGCGGGACACTCCATGGCTCAACTCCTCCCCTTCATCCCGACCAGTCGCTACCCGGTGACTGCCCGGCGTCCAGTGCCCGCCAGGCAAAGCAAAAAGGGGCATCTCGAAGCCCCTCGTTTCATGAATCCCACACCGGGTTTCCCCTTTTTCCGTCTCAATCGAGATAATCCCTGAGCTTCGCCGACCGGCTGGGGTGCCTGAGCTTGGCCAGGGTCTTCGACTCGATCTGCCTTATCCTCTCCCGCGTCACCCCGAAGGCCTTGCCCACTTCCTCGAGGGTCCGGGGATGACCATCCACCAGCCCAAAGCGTAGCTTTATGACCTCCCTCTCCCTTTCGCTCAAGGAGTTCAAGACCTCCTCCAGCTGTTCCTGGAGCAGGATGAAGGATGCGGCGTCCAGGGGAACCACCGCGTCCGAGTCCTCGATGAAGTCCCCCAGGTGGGAATCCTCCTCCTCCCCGATGGGAGTCTCCAGCGACACGGGCTCCTGGGATATCTTTATGATCTCCCGCACCTTTTCCGGGGACATCTCCATGTGCTCGGCGATCTCCTCGGGGGTCGGCTCCCGGTTCAACTCCTGCAGCAGCTGCCGCTGCACCCGCACCAGCTTGTTTATGGTCTCCACCATGTGGACCGGTATGCGGATGGTCCTGGCCTGGTCGGCGATAGCCCTGGTGATGGCCTGCCTGATCCACCAGGTCGCATAGGTGGAGAACTTGTAGCCCTTCCGGAAGTCGAACTTCTCCACCGCCCGGATGAGGCCCAGGTTGCCCTCCTGGATCAGGTCCAGGAAAAGCATTCCCCTGCCCACGTAGCGCTTGGCGATGGAGACCACGAGCCGCAGGTTCGCCTCCACCAGCTTGCGCTTGGCCTCCTGCCCCTCTTTCTCCTTGCGCTTAAGCTCCCTCACCTTCTCCCGGGGGAGCTGGTCACCCTTCTCTCGGAGGATGCGGGAGGCCTCCTCGCCCTCCTCGATCTTCTTGGCCAGCTCCACCTCCTCCTGGGCGGTCAGCAGGGGGACCTTGCCGATCTCCTTTAAGTACATGCGCACCGGGTCGTTGGTGGCCGTCTTGCCCGCCAGCTCCAACTCCTGGTCGAGCATGTCATCCCGGAGCACCTCCCCCTGCTCCTCGAGG
This sequence comes from Candidatus Geothermincolales bacterium, assembly GCA_037478635.1. GTDB lineage: Bacteria > Actinomycetota > Geothermincolia > Geothermincolales > RBG-13-55-18 > JACVJK01. The sequence continues at coordinate 5,895 of JBBFMI010000060.1, forward strand.
TCCCTGAGGCTGTCCAGGGAGGGATCCTCCAGCACCTCTATGTTGTTCTCCTCCAGCATGTTGTAAAGGTTGTCTATCTGCTCGGGCGTGAGGTCCAGGCCCTGGATATGCTCGGCTATCTCATCCTGGGTCAGAATGCCCCTGCCCTTTCCCCTGCGGATGAGGTCGCGTATCTCCTCGTAATCAAGGTCCTTGTACTCATCCATCATCTTTCGATCACCCTTATCCAGAGTTCTCAAGTTTTTAATCGATGGCGCAGATGGAAGGCTTTAAGCCCTGTGGGAGCGAATTTCCCTTCTCAAGCGTTCAAGGGCGAAGATCTCCTCGCTGATCTCTCTCTCTTTCTCGTGATCCCGGAGCGGGGATTCTATCAAGCGTTCGAGCTCGATTCTCTTCTCTTTAATTAGACGCTGCACATGGAATTCCTTTAAGGAAACCAGAATATCATTATACAATACCATAGCCTCATCTTTCCCCATAATATCAAACTTCCCACTTCCTCCGAAAATTAACCCCGTGGCCAACTTCCTGGTCTCCTCTCCCAGGCCGTCCAGGAATACCGACCACCAGCCCCCGGCATGATCGCCACCGGCGGAAACCAAATCCCCCGAATGGTAGGCTTCCGCCAAGGCCCTCCACAGCTGCCGGTGCCCGGCGGTCACCATCAAGTCCTCTCCCACCTCGATCACGGCCCTGTCCAACAGATAGGGATGATGGAATATGAGGCTCAAAAGTTCCCTCTCCGCCCTGGCCTGCGGATCCTTGTCCAGACTCACCGTCATGGTCCGCCCTTCTCTCTTCCCCGCCAGGGATCTGTAGGCCTCAAAGACCACCCGGTAATCCAGTCCGGCCCAGTCCGCCACCCATTTCAGGTGTTCCTCCACGCTCAGGAGATCGCCGCTTTCCACCAGCAAACGGATGGCGCTCCTGACCCCACGGCTCCTGGAATTCGTATCCCGGGGGTCGAACTTCCCGAGGGTGGAACGCAGAGAATAATCCAGCAGGGGCTCGCTCTCTTCCGCCCGACGCAGGAATTCCTCCGCCCCCCGGGTCATCACGAAATCGGCGGGGTCGGCCCCCCGGTCCAGGACCATTACCCGCATGTCCAGGTCGAAACGGCTCCCGAATTGGAGCGCCCTGAGGCTCGCCGCAAGGCCCGCCGAATCGGCGTCGAAGGCTAGGACCACCCTATCGGTGAAGCGGGAAAGAATGCTCAGGTGCTCCTCGCCCAGGGCCGTTCCCAGGGTGGCCACGGCGTTACGTATACCCACCTGCCAAAGGGCGATGACGTCGGTATAGCCTTCCACCAGGAGCGCATATCCCAACCGGACGATCTCCCTCCTCGCCTGGAAGAGCCCGTAAAGGTGCCTTGACTTAACGTAGATGGGGGTTTCCGGCGAATTCAGGTACTTAGGCTGTCCGTCCCCCACCACCCTTCCACCGAAGGCCACCACCCTGCCCTGCAGGTCGAGTATGGGGAAGATGATCCGTCCCCGGAAGCGGTCATACGCTCCTTTTTCGCTGCGCACACCGAGGCCGGAGCGTATGAAGTCGCCGATGCTGAACCCCTTCTGGACGGCCTTCCGGTACAGGAAATCCCACTGGGGAGGCGAATATCCGAGCCGGAATTCCCTCACCGCCTCTTCGCGGAAACCCCGCCGGCCCAGGTACTCCCGACCCGGGGCGCCGACGGGATCCTCCAATAACAGGCGGTGGAATATCTCCGCCGCCCATTCGTTCATGCGAAAAAGCCTGTCCCGCTCCCCTTCCTGGCGGCCTCCCCGTGATCCCTCGTAGCGCAGGGTATATCCCACCCGGGCTGCCAGCCTCTCCACTGCTTCCCTGAAATCCAGGCCCTCCTTTTTCATCAGGAAGGTGTAGACATTGCCTCCCTCACCGCACCCGAAGCAATGGTAGAGCTGCTTTTGGGGATCCACCATGAAGGAGGGAGTCTTTTCGGAGTGAAAAGGACAAAGGCCCTTGAACAGCCGACCCGCCTTTTTGAGCTGGACATAGTCGGAGATGATCTCCACGATATCCACCCTCTCCCGGAGGGCGTCTATGTCCTCTTCCTTGATCCTTCCTCCCGCCATGGCCTTGATCTCTCGCTCCAGCCAAGTTCCAGCGGCAAACCCTATACCGTGGAGCTCACGGAGATAGTCCTCCCGGAGACGAGCGCCATAAAAGCCCCGCGCCCCGGACCGGCAGTATCCAGTTTACATCCCCGGTGAGACCACCCGATCGCCAAGCGGGGTCGAGGCAGAAAGAGCTCACAGATCGCCCACCCAGACCTTGGGCAGGAAAATCTCCTGGTACTTTCGGAGCGCGTAACGGTCGGTCATCCCCGCTACGTAATCGCACACCCGCACGCTCAGCTCTTCCTCCCCCTGCCGGAATTCCTCGGGCATCTCCTCGGGGTGCTCGAGATAGTAGTTGAACAGGTTCCGCAGGACGATGACCGCCTTGTCCTCCTCCTGCTTTGCCACCGACCCCACGTAGACATGTTGGAAGAGGAAATCGCGCAGCTCGTTCAGGGCCGCTTCCACCTCCGGGGTCATCATTATGTCGGGCTTGCCCTCGCTCGCCCTTATGATGTCCTTCACCAGGGTGTCTATCCTTTGGCTGTGGTGCCTTCCCAGGACCTCCAAGGTGGAGCGGGGAAGGTCCTTCTCGGTGAGGATTCCCGCCCGGATAGCGTCGTCCACGTCGTGGTTCACGTACGCGATCCGGTCGGCTATCCTCACTATCCTCCCCTCGAGGGTGGAAGGAAGGGGACTCGACCCGGTGTGATTGAGGATGCCGTCCCTAACCTCCCAGGTGAGGTTCAACCCCTTGCCGCCGTACTCCAGCCTATCCACCACCCGGAGGCTTTGCTCGTTGTGGCGAAACGGCCGAGGGGTGAGGTCCTTGAACGCCTCCTCCCCTATGTGCCCGAAAGGCGTATGCCCGAGGTCGTGCCCCAGGGCTATGGCCTCGGTGAGGTCCTCGTTCAGCCGTAGGGCCCGGGCGATGGTGCGGGAGATCTGGCTCACCTCCAGGGTGTGGGTCAGCCTGGTGCGGTAATGGTCTCCCTCCGGGGCCAGGAACACCTGGGTCTTGTGCTTAAGGCGCCGGAAGGTCTTGCTGTGGATTATCCGGTCCCTGTCCCTCATGAAACAGGTTCGTATGGGATCCGGCTCT
>JBBFMI010000061.1:0-9049 GCA_037478635.1 Candidatus Geothermincolales bacterium
GAAAGCCCGTGGGCGAGATATATCCCTCGGAGGTGTTTCTGGGCATAATGCGGGATTTCGGGGTGCCCGTCACCCTGGGCTCCGACGCCCATCATCCCTCGGAGGTGGCTTATGCCTTCGAGGAGGCCCTCCAGCTTCTCCGCCGCGCAGGCTACCGGGAGATCACGGTTTTCCGGGGAAGAAGGGCTCATCCCGTTCCGTTGCCTGACGCCTGCGCGGAGTAAAGCCAATGACCGGGAGGTGAGCGGAACCCATGTGGACTTTATCTTGCCCGCCACCCCGTTCCCCCCGTCGACCTTTTTGATAGAGATTTTCCACTGTGGATAGTTCCCATTTGGGAGATGGACTTCACCTTCACCCCGGCGAAGGGACGGTCACCCCGAGGTCTCCGAGGGCCTTTCAACCCCCGCTTTTCGGTCTTCTTGCCGTGAGGTTTCGAGCCATGTCCCGCTGGATCCGGGAACGAGGGAAGTCGAGGACATCGGGAGCCGCCTCAACGGCGACCGTTTTCCGGATGAGCTCAGCCGTGCCTGGATAAAACGGGATGTAACCGCAGTCAGCCAGGCCCCGTGAAGTCGCCTCCGGTTTGGTGCGCCAAACCCCGGCCGTCTTTCCGGTCACCCCTTGGCCCATGGAAGGGAGTGGCTTCCCGGGTACGCTTCCCCGGGCACGGATGAAGGGTCGGGACGGCGCCTGGAATGCGCGGGGAAGGGGAGCATTGGCTGGGGTCTTTTCCTTGCGGGCACCGGGCCGCACGATCATCACCTGGAGAGGACCCCCAGGGTTATCCTCTCCACCTGGTCCTTGGTGAAGGGCTTTTCCAGGTAATCGTCCACGCCTTCCTTCTTGGCCCGGGCGATGGTCTGGGGGGATGAAAAAGCGGTCATCAGGACCACCTTTACCGATGGCCACTCCTGTTTTATCCGGCGGGTCAGCTCTATCCCATCCATCTTGGGCATCCTTATGTCCGCCAGCACCACGTCGGGCACTCTCTCCTTTATCTTCTCCAGGGCCTCGAACCCGTCGCTGGCCTGTTCCACCGAGAACCCCGCCCTTTCCAGCCACCGGGATACCAGGTGACGGACGCCTTCATTGTCGTCCACGATGAGAAGCCTGGCCCTATCCATCATCCTTCCACCCCTGCGCGGTTGATCGGTATCTTGACCGAGAAGACCGTGCCCATGTCCTTCCGGGAGCTTACATCCACCCTTCCACCCATGTCCATAACGATCTTCTGGACTATGGGCAGGCCGAGGCCGGTCCCTCCCTCCCGGGTGGTGAAGAAGGGCTCGAAGATGTGGGGCAGGACCTCCTCGTCGATGCCCTTGCCGGTATCCTCCACCCTTATCTCCAGGTTTCCGTCGTCCAACCGGTGGGCCCTCACGGTGATGGTGCCTCCCTCCGGCATGGCCTGCTGGGCGTTGTCCATCAGGTTGAACAGGATGTGGCGGAAGCTATCCCTCCCGGCCTTCACCTCGGGAAGGTCGGGCTCTATGTCCTCCACGATGTTTATGCCTTCCTCCGCCAGTGACTGGCGGAAATCGTCCACCAGCCGGCTGACCATCTCGCTCGGCTTCACGGGGACCGCCTCGCTCACCGCCAGGGAGGGTGAACGGGAAAAGGCCAGCACCCCGGAGATCCACTGGTTGCCCCGGGAGGCTTCCTCCCTGATCATGGTTATAAGCCTCAGCTTTTCGGGGTCGCGCTCTTCGGCCTCGAGCTCCTCCGCCAGGCCGATGATGGCGAAGAGGGGATTCTTGACCTCGTGGGCTATCTTGGCCGACATCTGCCCCAGGATGGCCAGGTGATCCTGTTGTTTGAGGCGGGCCTCCAGTTCCCGGACCGCCGTCACGTCCATGAAGATCATAGCCGCCCCCATCATCTCCCCCCTCTTCCGGTGAAGTGGAAAGGCGTTGAAGTTTATGATCTTCCTCTTGCCCTTCACGTCCACGGGTATCTCGTGCCTTCGGAACACCCGGTCGTCCTGCATGCACAGCTTGAGGATGGGGGGTATGAAGGACATGTGCTTGAACTTCTCCCTTCCTCCCTCCAGGTCTTCCAGGTTTAGCCCGATCACTTCGTGGGCCTGGAGCTCGAGGATCTCGGACGCCTCGCGGTTGAAATATATAACTTCTCCCGATTCGTTCACCACCAGGGCTCCAGCCAGCATCTCCCGGATGAAGTTGTCGGTGTACTGCTGGGTATCGGCCAGCCATTCGAGGGTCTTCTGGCTCTGCTGGTAAAGCTCGACGTTTATCATGGCCACCGCCAGCTCGTGGGCCAGGCTGTTGAGAAGGGAGAGTTCATCGGGCGAATAGTCCCTGTCCTCGGAGCAGGCGGTGACCGCCACCCCCACCACCTCTCCCTTCGCCTTCAGGGGCAGGATCACCTGGGTCCTCGGAGTCTTTCCTGAGGTGTACACCTGGCTGGCCCGCGGGTCCGGGGGCAAGCCCTTCCTAACGGCGCTCTGGCCCGTCTGAAAGGCCTTTCCGATGGCGCCCTTGCCCGCCGGGATCTTCAGGCCCTGGACGGCCTGGGGGTGGAAGCCCCGGAAGGATATGACCTTCAGGTATTCCCTGGACTCGTCGGGGACCAGGACCACTCCCACCTCCGAGCCGGTGAGGGTCAGCATCACCCCGAGGATGTTCTCCACCAGCTCCTCGATGTCGAGGGTGGAGCTCACGGCACTAACCGCGTCGGCCAGGATGCCGAACCGGAGGTTGAGGTCGGTTATCTCTGATATGTATCTCTTGTTCTGGTCTCGGTAGGAGGACCATTCGACGGTTAGGAAGATGGCCAGGGCGGCGGCACAGGCTCCCAGGACCCCCCCGCTGACCAGGGAGGCGGGATTTTCCAGAAGCGCCGCACTGGCCACCGCGCCGCCCACCAGGAGGAGGAAGGCGGCGAGTACCCAGTAGAGAAGGCCGGACTTCCCGGTTCCTTCTCCTCTTGCGCCCTTTTCCTGACCCTTTTTCCGCGTCACGACCCTTCAGCCCCTTCTTTTCTAAACCTTTATCGGCAGGAAGTCTCAGGATTTGAAATGTTGGAATGGGTTTAATTATCTCTGGCCGTTTTACTGGTCGTTTTGCGGGAACTGCTGGCTCGAGGGGACTGGTCACGCCGGGACGCCGTTGAGCAGGGACCGCAGGGAGCCGGTCACCTCGTCGGGCGAGTAAGAATTGATCCGGAAATAGGAGGCGCCGAGGATGTCCGCCAGCCTTCGGGAGGGGGAGCGGAATGACCTCATGGAACCCGGTGGATGGATCTCCAGGGTGTCGAAAACGACACAACTTATGCCTTCCCTTTTGATCTCCCCTGCCATGTCCGCTAGGTCTCTCTGGGGGTCCTCGGAGCGGTAGGGCACGTTGCCGAACCCGTCGGTGAGTATGGCGAGGATGGGGCTGAGGCTCGGGTCACGCCTTTTTTCCCTCTTTATGACCTGGTAGGCCAGTTCCAGCCCGTGGCAGAGGGGAGTGGAGCCGCCGGTGGCGATCTCCCGGACGCACAACCTCGCCAGCTGGACGCTGGAGGTGGGTGCCAGCACCAGTTGGGCTTGGCGGTCCCGGAAGGTCACCAGGCCCACCCGGTCCCGTTTCTGGTAAGCGTCCACCAGCAGGTCCAGGATGGCCTTCCTCGCGCATTCGATGCGATCCGAGGCGCGCATGGATGCGCTGGCGTCCACGAGGAAGATGATGAGATTGCCCGCGCGGTCCTTTTTTACGGAGCGGCGGAGGTCCTCCTTGGCCAGGGGCAGGATCTCCCCCGCTCCCCGCCGCAGGACCGACGCTTTCAGGGTGGAATCCAGATGGAGGTTGCTCTGGTCGGGCTTCTCGCCCGGCAGATAGGGACGGGATCCTATGACGATGCCCCGCCCGTTTTCGTCCCGCGCCTCGCTCCTCTTGCCCCCGTTGCCCCTGGGCGAAGGGGAGGTCGATAGGCGGGGAAGCGCGCCGCCGGGGAAGGAAGGGCAAGAAACCTCGCCATCCCTTTCCGGGCGGGAATCGTCGGACGCCCGCTGGGATCGCGATCCGATGCCGGGGGAGTCCGGACCGTCGAAGCGGGGGAGATCTGGACCCGGCGCGATCTGTCCTCGATTGACCGCCCCGCTCGTCCCCGCATGGCTCTCCGGGCGGTTGACGCGGGAATCCGACCCATCCTGCCTTCCGGCACCTCCTCCGACCTCTAATCCTGACGGTTGAGGCCCGCGGGTCGTTTCCCCGGGCCCCTGGCATTCACACGCGCCTCCCGAGGGATTGGCGGCGTGGTCTTGCCCCAGCGGCCCTTCCCCGGTGTCCGGGGTGGGTCGGGTGATGCCAGAGTGGGTCCGTTTCCCCTCAAAGGCCCGGGTGAGATGGTCGACCACCCTGGCTATCCTCTCGGCGCATGTCTCCGGGCTATCCAGGGGAGACTTCCTGACTCGGTGGAGGAATACCATCTCGGCCGTCTCGGCCACGTGTCCTGGGCCTACCTCCTGGGACCCTTCGAGGGCGGCCTTGGCCCTGGCCGCCTGGAGCAGGGCGATATCTCCCCGGTGGCCGGGTATCTCCAGCTCCGACGAGATGGAGGCCACCAGGTGGAGGATCTCGTCGTCCGCCGAGACGTGGGGCAGTATCTCCCTTGCCCTTTCGATCCTCCGGCGCAGGTCCTCCTGGGCTGGCTGGTATTCGTCCAGGAAGAGCTGGGGGTTTTCCCGGAAGCGGTGCCTCCGGCGCATTATCTCCACCCGCAGGCGAGGGTCCCTTTCCGCCTTGACCTCGACGCAGAGGCCGAACCTGTCCTCCAGCTGGGGTCTCAGGTCCCCTTCCTCCGGGTTCATGGTGCCGATCATTATGAAGCGGGAGGGATGGGAAAAGGTGATGCCCTCCCTTTCCACGTGGTTCACCCCCGTGGCCGCCACGTCGAGTAGCAGGTCGACGATGTGGTCCTCGAGCAGGTTCACCTCGTCCACGTAGAGGATGGAGCGGTTGGCCTCGGCCAGGATTCCGGGCTCGAATTCCCTGACCCCCTCTTTCAGCGCCCTTTCCAGGGCAAAAGATCCCACCAGCCTGTCCACGGTCGCGTTCAGGGGGAGGTTGACCAGGCGCGCTGGACGCCAGGCGGTGGGCAGGGTCTCGCCCTTCAACCATCTCTCCCGGCAGCCCTCGCACATCTCGTCCACCGCGTGGGGAGAACAGTAGAAGGGGCAGTCGGCCACCACCTCGATGGGAGGCAAAAGCTCCGCCAGGGCGCGGGCAGCGGTGCTCTTTCCCGTTCCCCGCTCCCCCTTGATCAGCACGCCCCCCAGCCCGGGGTCCACCGCGTTGAGCAAAAGGGCGAGCTTGAGCTTTTCCTGTCCGACGATGGCGGAGAAGGGATAGGTGAATACCTGGCCTCTCAAGGTGTCGCTTTTCATTAATTTCAATATATAGTATTTCAAAACGAATATCAACCCAATATATTGTTAATCGACTGTTTACTGGGGTTAATTTCTTTGTCCTAAGAGACGGCCGGCGGTCTCAGCGACGTCCCCCTCCTGCTACTATCCTCGAGGAGATCTGCGATGCCCCGCGGGAAGGTGGCCAAGTGTCGGCGAGCGGACGGGGCTGCTTCAGGGCGGTAAAAAGGGGGTGGGGGCCTGCCGATATAAGTCACCGTGGGAATTCGATCCCATGTTCAATGGCTCGAAAAGGTCCGCCCGGGGCGCCGCGGATATCCCGAACGAGGGTCTTGGTCGAGGAAGGAGGAGTATTCGATGGAAATCTCGGTGGAGAGGTTTGGAGAGGGGAAAGAAGTGGTGGCGGTTAGGGTGGTGGGAGCGGTGGATTCCGACACCGTGGACCGGTTTTCCCGGACGGTGCGGGAGCTCCTGGAGGAGGGCAACTTCCGTCTTCTGATGGACTTGGAGGGACTGACCTACATCAACACCGCGGGCCTGAGCGTTATAGCCGATGCCTTCAAGAAGGCCCATCAGAACGGGGGTTCCCTAAAGCTGGTGAGGGTGAAGCCGGAGATCAGGGAGCTTCTCGACGTGGTCCGCTTCACCCGCATCATCGACATCTTCGACGACATGGGCGAGGCGCTGCGCAGCTTTGGCGTGGGACAAGAGGGGTGAAGGTGGCCTGGGATCGAGGGATCCATGCCAGTTCTTGTGCTGGTAGAGAAGAGGGTGGGCGACAGAAACCGGTCGATGGGATGAGCTTCGAGGGGAAGTCGGCAGGTGTAACCGATACGGAGGAGAGGCGAAGGTCGAGCCCGGTCGAAGCCCGCTCGATCTGGAGGCCGGATCTCGGCGACGAGGTACGGGGGATGGTAGGCCCATCCGTTCCATGGGCGAGGGTAAACGGCGACGCAGGGATGGTGGAGGATTCCCTGGGGATGGCCCTGGAAATCGGGGTCAGCCGGGGATGAGGCGTTCCCAAGATGAAGGGATCACCGGTGCAAAAGGGCGAGGGACACCAGGAGGATAGAGGAGGGTTCCAGGTTATCCCTCCGGCATGGAGGGGATGGGAGGACTTGATCGCCTCCCCCATGGACCTGGAGGAAAGGCTGGACCGGCTCCTCAAGCGGGCCATGGAGATCCTCGGGGCGGAGAGGGGAAGCATTATGCTGGTGGACGAGCCCTACGGCGAGTTGGTGGTCATGGCGGCCCGGGGGTGGGAAGGTGGTCCCTTCCGGGTGCCCATCGGGCAGGGCATAGCGGGGTGGGTCGCCGAGCATGGCGAGCCCCTCATACTCGACGGTGAGCTGAAAGACCCTCGATTAAAGGGGACCAATCCGGAGATAAAGAGCGCCCTGGCCATGCCCCTGCGGGTGAAGAACAGGGTCATTGGCGTGCTGAACCTCTCTTCCCTCAACCGGCGCCGCTTCACGAAAAAGGACCAGGAGCGGCTGGGCTCCTTCGCGGAGCTGGCTTCGGCGCTCATCGAGAACTCCCGCCTCTACCGTTACCTCCTCGACCGCCAGGAACACCTGGAGCGGGAGCTGGACATGGCCTCCCGGATCCAGAGGTCCATAGTGAAGACTAAGGTCCCCTGTGCCTCCGTCAGGATCGCCGGGAGGTTGATCCCCGCCTCGGCCGTGGGGGGAGACTTCTTCAGCGTCATCCCCCTCGACCGGGAGTCTCGTTACTGTTTCTACTGTCCCCTGGAGGTCCAGGAGCTCTGCCAGTCCCTTCCCTCCGAGGCGTGTCCGAGAAAGTTCGGGATAATGATCGGGGACGTGGCCGATAAGGGGATGCCGGCGGCCCTCATCATGTCGGTCCTCACCGCCGTCCTCTACGAGGTGGGAAAGCACCAGGTGTCCCCCGCCATGATCCTGGAGGAGGTCAACTCCGTCTTCCGGCGTTTCTTTTCCGAGTCACAGTATGGCTTTGCCACCCTCTTCTACGGTTTTTACGACGACACCGAGGGCTCCCTAACCTACGTCAAGGCCGGGCACGAGCCCCCCATTCACCTCGACCGGTCCTCGGGCAGGGCCCGTTTCCTGGAGGGAGAGGGTTTCCCCGTGGGCCTGATGGAAAGGGGCGAATACCAGGAGGTCAAAGTGGAGCTGAAGCCGGGGGATAGGGTGGTCCTGTACACCGACGGCCTCACCGGCGCCCGGAACAGGAGGGGCCAGGTGCTGGGCAGGGAGAGGCTTCTCCGTATGGTGGAACAGTTCGCCGACCGAGGGGTGGACGAGTTCCTGGGGGCCATCGCCGACGAGATGATGGTCTTCACCGGGGATGCTCCCCAGCCCGACGACGTGGCGGTGATGGTGATGGAGTTGGAGGAGCGCTACGATCTTTCCCTCGCCCTGAAGACGGACAGGAGCAGGGTCAGGGACATCGTCGAGACCGTGATGGGGGTGGTGGGGGAGGTCGGGCCCGAAAGGGATTTCGCCGTGAGGCTGTGCCTGGAGGAAGTGATAAACAACGCCATGGAGCACGGGAACCGGGATGACCCCGAGAAGACGGTCTACCTGGCGCTCAAGAAAAGCGATGGAGGTTTTTGGGTGAAGGTAAGGGACGAGGGAGAGGGCTTTGACCACGAGGAGTGGGAAAGGTCCTGGGCGGAAAGGCCGCTCCTCTCGGAGAGGGGGAGGGGCCTGGTCCTCGTCCGCCACTATTCCGATGGGTTGCAGTTCCGCGGGGACGGGAACGAGGTGGTGTTGACCTTTTCGTCTTGAGGGATAAGAAATTCCAGGTAACCGGGGGTTTTGTTGAGTTGTATTCATCGGTTCAATCGGATAACTGTGGCGCGATCATCTTTATTTTAGAGGGTTTCGTCCCTGTCCCTGTAGGAATTTTAGGCCAAAACTCGCTTCGCTCTTCCCGATATCCGGGATATGGCTCCAATCCTCGCAAGTCATGGCGCGCTTGAAGGATGTGGTATCATAGGGACTGAATTTATATACGGGAACCGAGATGGGACATTCGGAATCGAAAAGGGTCCGGGAGAGAGGGAGCTCGCCCTGGCGCGAGAATCCCTTTTTAGTGAGGACCCGTGATCGTGAAACGACATAAAACGGGAAAAGGAGTGATGGAGGTGAAGTCCTGGCGGCCAAGGACCGGATGGTTGTGGCCCCTGAGAGTTGCCGTCGCGGTGGCGACGGTCTTGGTCTTATGGGTACCTGCGGCCCCGGCCAACCCGACGATCCAACAGAAGAGGGAACAGCTCCAGCGCATCAAGGAGGAAGTCGAGAGGATCGACCAGCAGCTGGAGCTGGTGGTGGAACAGTACAACCTGACCAACATACGGGTTTCCCAGCTCAGATCCGCCATTGCCGCCAAGGAGCGCGAGGTGGAGCGGCTCAGGGCAAAGGCCTCCGAGAGGAGGAAGATCCTGGGGGAGAGGATACGGATGATGTACAAGGCCGGGACCACCGACGTCATCGAGGTCCTCACCGAGTGCGGGAGCGTGGAGGACCTGGTGGTCAACCTGGACCGGGCTCGCAGGATAGGAGGCCAGGACGCCAGGATCATCTCCCAGGTGCTTGAGACAGAAAGGGAGGTTTCCGACGCCATCTGGGACCTGGAGGCCAAGAAGTCGGAGCTGGACGCGGCCCTGGCGGAGCTCGAGGGCAAGAGATC
>JBBFMI010000062.1:0-8946 GCA_037478635.1 Candidatus Geothermincolales bacterium
GCCCCTCACCCTGTCCGAGCTCGCCGAGCGCTGCAGGAAGGCGTTGGGATGCGAAAGGGTCCGGGTATTCGGTGAGCGGGATAGGTCGGTTAGCAAGGTGGCGGTATGCGGTGGGAGGGGAGGTTTCCTGGTCCCTGCCGCCGCCAGGGAGGCAGATGTGCTGGTGACCGGCGACGTCGACCACCACCAGGCCCTGGACGCATTGGCCAGAGGGTTGGCCCTGCTGGATGCGGGGCATTATCATACGGAAAAGCCCGTTCTGGCCCAACTGAGAGAGGATCTTCGCGAAGCAGCGGCGGAAAGGGGGTTCGAGGTAGAGTTCCTGGTCAGCGAGGTCGAGACCTTTCCCGAGGGGATGGGCGACCCGGGTCTATGATGTCGGCGGCAAAAGTTGTGCCATTACGGGAGGTGTGAGGTAGTGGGCCTTGGCGAGCTATACCGCTTACAGCAGCTGGACAGGCAGATAAGCTCTCTCAGGGATGAGCTGGAGAGGCATCCCGTGAGGGAGGAGCTATTAGGTCTTGAGGAGGAGGAGAGAGCCCTCTTAGAAGAGTTGGGAAAGCTACGACAGGAATACGAGCAGGTGAAAAGGAGGCAGGAGAAAACCGAGGCCGAGCTCAGGGCGCTGGAGGAGAAGCTCAAAAAGGAAGAGGAGAAGCTCTACGGCGGTTCGGTGAGCAACCCCAAGGAGCTTCGAGGCCTGCAGGCAGAGGTGAAGTCCTTGAGGAAGAAGATGGACGGGCTTGAAACCCAGGCCATCGAGGACATGGAGAGACTTGATGAGCTAAGACCTCCCCTGGAAGAGGCGGAATCCAGGCACGGGGAGATCTCCCGTCGCCTGGAGGAGAAAAGGGAGGTTTTGAGGGCGGAGGAGGAAAGGATCAACGGGGAGCTCGCGAAACTCCAGGAGGAAAGGCAGAGGATCCGATCGGGTATAGAAACGGAGCTGCTCGAGGTCTACGACAAGTTGCTGGAGACCAAGAACGGCCTGGCGGTGGTGCCGGTGCTGGACGGCGTATGCCAGGGCTGCCGGGTGGAACTGCCCGGAAAGGAATACGACCGGTTCCTGAGATCGGAAGGCCTTTTCCGCTGTCCGAATTGTCGAAGGATTCTCGTCAAGCCGGAGTAGGAAAACCGGCGGAAAGGAAGGGACAGTTGAAAACCCGTGGTGATACTACGGTCATCCGCGAGCCGTTCCGCTGCCCCAGGGCCTTCAAGGAGGTGCACGTTTACGTGGATGGGGCGGCCCGGGGGAACCCTGGCCCGGCGGGAATCGGGGTGCTGATCCGGACTCCCGAAGGGGATACGGTGGCTGAATTCGGCCTCGCCATAGACGTGGCCACCAATAACTACGCGGAATACACCGCCCTGGTGCATGCCCTGAGGTTGCTTTCAGCGCTCGAGGCAGAGTGCGTCGTGGTTTTCACCGATAGCGAGCTGGTGGCGCGGCAGCTGTCCGGTGAGTACAGGGTCAGGGAGCAGAGCCTCAAGTCCCTTTACGCCCAGGTCATGAACATGCTCTCCCTCTACCCGAGATGGAGGGTGGAGCACATAGGGCGGGAGAAGAACAGGGAGGCTGACCGCCTGGCCTCCGAGGCGGCAAGGGGGCAGGCGGTAGGTGGGCATGGGATGAGGGACCCCATGTCACGATGCGGGTCTTCCGGTGGTGACCCCAGTGGAAAGACGCCCACCTTGTTCTAAACCCCAGGCTATTAGGGTGATTCGGATTTGTCCTGTGACACCTACCACGTTCGCCAAAGAATTCGTCGGTTGAAAAGAAAGCCGGATCTGTCGTGGATGGGTCCGCGGATCGAGGACCAAGAATAGCTCGAGGAGTCGCCCATGTGGATCATGGCCCACGCGGGTTTCGCCTCGGCGGTTTTCGCCGCCGGGGTGAGGCTTTCAAAGGAAAGCTGGGACGAGAAAAGGAAGGCCACCGCTTTTCGGTGGTTCCTCCTGGGGTCCTTGCTTCCCGACCTGGTCGACAAGCCTTTGGGCAAGGTCATCTTCGGCGGGTACTTCCAGAACGGGAGGATATTCTTCCACACCCTTCTGGTGCTCTCCCTGTTCCTGGCGGTCGGGGTGATCCTGTGGCGCAAGGGCGATATCCGAGTGATATCCCTGGCAGCAGGCATGGCCGTTCACCTGTTGCTGGACGGTCTCTGGACCTTCCCGGAAACCGCCTTTTGGCCCTTGCTGGGACCCTTTCCCCGTTTTCCCGAGAAGGGTTCATTGTGGAAATATCTGGTAGAACAGTTGAAAGATCCTCTTGTCCTTTTCACCGAGCTTTCGGGGCTGGTGGCGCTCGTCCTTTCCCTCCGGGCCATGGGCTATAGCTCGACGAGAAAGGCCATCGGCCTTTTTCTGCCCGTTTCTCGCCGGAAGTGAGGCGGAAACATGCGTATCCTTGTCCTATCGCCCTCGCCCGCGAACTCGGCCCGTGGCTTACCCGTGGCCTTTCCATCTGCTCGGCGGGTGGCTCACCGGGCCGCGAGGTCGTTGCCTCGCGGGAGCCGGGAGTTTAAAATTTAACGGCACGTCCGGGGAGGACCGTGTCGAGGGCGGCATGCCCGGAAAAGCAGTTTGAAGGGAAGCGGAGGAAACCGAACGGCCAGAGGGAGCAGGAGACGCAGCTGTAATGGGGATCTTGTACCTGGCAAGGCACGGAGAAACCGATTATCACAGGCACAACCGCATTCTCGGGAGGAAAGACGAAGGCCTCAGCCACCGCGGGAGACTGCAGGCGGAGAAGCTGGCCGCCTATTTTTCCCGCAGGAAGTTGGATGCCATTTTTTCAAGCCCCCTTTTGCGCTGCCTGGAGACGGCGGAGCCCGTCTCTCGCCTAAAGGGCCTTCCCGTCAGGAAGGTAGAGGGCCTGGTGGAGATCGACATGGGGCAGTGGGACGGGAAGAGCCTGGAGGAGATATTCCGGGAAGATCCGGGGATGGCGTCGGCCTGGCTGGAACGCCCGGGAAGCGTCACCATCCCCGGGGGAGAGAATTTCGAATCGGTCAGGAAGAGGTCGGTCGAGGCGGTGAAGAAGATTTTGGGTGAAGTCGACGAGGCCGGGGAGGCCTTGGTGGTGAGCCACGGGGGCCCAATACGCACCATCCTCTGCGAGGCGCTGGGCCTCGATACCGATCTGATGTTCAAGATGAGGATAGACCTGTGTTCGGTATCCGCCGTGAGCTTCGGCGATGGGGAGTATCCGGGGAACCTCATGGTGGTGCTGGTGAACGACACCTGCCATCTGGAGGGGATCTAAGGGTTGAGCAAGGATAGAGCGGATCTGGACCCGGCCGTGGGAAAGAGGCTGGAAGAAGTGAGGGCCGTCCTCTTCGACGTGGACGGCACGCTGGTGGACACCATCGACCTGATCATCGAGACCTTTCACCAGGTTTTCAACCTTCTGGGGATTCCCGATCGTACCGACGCGGAGATTCTCTCCTGGATTGGGAAGCCCCTCTATCTGCAGGTCAGGGAGCTGCACGAGGAAAGGGCCGAGGAGATATACCGACTGTACAAAGAGCTCTACGAGAGGAACCGGCCTCGGCTCGCCAGGGAGTTGCCGGGGATGGTCGAGGCGCTGCGCGCCCTCAGAGACCGTGGATACAGGCTCGGGGTCGTCACGTCGAAGAGAAATTCCAGCACCCTGAGGGAACTCGAGGACTTCGGCTTTTCCGGGCTTTTCGAGGTGGTCATCACGGCGGAGCACACGGCCAACCACAAGCCCCACCCGGAGCCCCTGGAGAAGGCCCTCGAGGAATTGGGCGTGGGACCGGAGAGGGCGACCTACGTGGGCGATAGCCCCTACGACATAAGGAGCGCCCGGGGCGCCGGGGTCCTGGCCGGCGCGGTCCGTTGGTCGCGATTCCCGGAAGAGGCGCTGGAGAGGGAGCAACCGGACTACTGGGTCAACAGCCCTGCCCACCTGCTCGAGCTTTTCCCCGGTTTCACCGGGCCCTGAAAGGTTCTCGCCCCCGAGGAACGACCGATCGCGTCCTCAATGGGCCTGCAATTGCAGGAACAAACGCTCCCCCTCTTCCCTGATACCCGATACCCGGAAGGGCACACTGTTCTTGAAGATGGGGCCGTCGAAGACGAAGGTGTGATATTCACCGTTCTCCCCGCAGGGGTCGATGCCCTTTTCCTCCATCTCCTGGACGAGGTCCTCGTCCAGGATCCTTCCCAGGACCTCCCCTCCCAAGACGTCCTTTCGCACCGCGACCACCATGGCGCGGAACCCGGCTCTTATGAAGGCCCGGGCGAGCTCGCCGGTGGGGCGCCGCCACAGGGGGAACACCGGCTCAAAACCGCAGGCTTCAGCGGCCTTTTCTATCCATTCCCGGTGGCTTTCCACGAATATGTCACCGAAAATGCCGTGGTAACAACCCCGGGCCACCGCGTCGCGCGCCGCCACATATAGGGGATGTTCCGAGGAGCTGTAGTCCTTGGGAAAGGAGAGTTGCTCCAGGCCCAGGGCGGCCGACTGCGCCCTCAAGAGAGAGTATGGCAAGCCGTGGGACGCGGAGGTCGTGCCATTTTCTCCCAATAACGAGATCAAGAGCTCTACTCGGTATCCGCCACGGATCGCTTCGTAGAGGGCCATGCAGCAGTCCTTGCCACCGCTCCAGCTACAGAACGACCTGCGTTGTCCTTTCATCTGAACCTCCTTTTTCCATAGCCCCGTCGGGTGGCCATCCAGCCATCGACCACTCTCGTCTCTGAGTTTCCCACCACTACCAGCGTGTTCATGTCCGCATCCGCTCCTTTCAGCTCCCCCAGGGAGATGAACGTAACCGTTTCCCCCTTCCGCCACGCGTTCTTGACCAGGGCCACGGGAACGTCGGGTGAACGATGCAGCAATATCCTCTCGGCGGCCTCGGCGAGGATCTTCCTCCTCAGGGAGGAAGCGGGGTTGTAGAGGACGATGACCAGGTCGGCCAGGGCACATGCCTCGATCCTGGAGAGTATCCTCTCCCTGTCCACGAGATGGTCGCTCAGGCTTATAACCGCGAAGTCGCAGGCCAGGGGTGAACCGAGGAGGGAAGAGGCGGCGCAGTGAGCCGGTATTCCCGGTATCACCTCGACCTCCACTTCACCGGGTTCAAACCTGCGAGATAGGATAAGGTCGCCCAGCGCCGCGGCCATGCCGTATACGCCGGGGTCGCCGCCGGAGACAAGGCTTACCCGCTTGCCGCTCCGGGCCAGGGAAAGGGCTTCCTCAAGGCGCGCCTCCTCCTGTCTCATGCCGGAGGAGATGGTTTCCAGTGGGCCCAGGAGGTGGGCGATGCGGTTCAGGTAACCGGAATACCCGATCACCACGTCCGATGTGAACAGGGCGCGGCGAGCGCGCGGGGGGATGAGGTCGGGATCGCCGGGACCGATACCCACTAGGAAGAGCTTCCCGCCCCATGGTTGAGGCGGGCGTTTTTCAGCCACGGCAACGGTCACCTCCCGGAAACGGGTCTTCCGGACGAGGAGCCTTCCGCCCCCGGCTGCCGCCAGGGCGGCTTGCTCGCATACCCCCGGCGTTCCCGTCCATTTCCTTACCATTTCGCTGGTTGACGAGGGAGTCACGATGCTCGATAGTTCGGAAGCGGTGTAAGCGCGGAGCTCGGCTCCCAGACGCTTGGACAGCTCGCGGATCCCTTTCTCCTTAGTCCGGGTGTCGATGGTGGCCAGCGCTCCGATGCCCTGGATGGAGAGCCCCTCCCGTTCCAGGGCCTTTTCCAGGCACTCCTGGAGCGTGTCGGGGCTCGTGCCCCGGTGGAAGCCCAGGCCGGCCACGAGCCTGCGGGGCCGGATGAGCAAGGTTTTCTCGGGGGAGAGGCTTTCCGGCGCTTGGCGGTCGGTGATGATCACCTTCCAGGAATCTTCTGGAAGGCTTCCCAGGTCCTCCAGGGAGATGAAAAGGAAACCGGGGAAGATTCCCTCCAGCTCATCTTGTAGTGGATATCCGTCGCAGCACACGAAGACCTTCTCTCCCTCCAGCAAGGCGGCGGCAATGGGAGCCCAAAGGTGGGGGTTTACCATCTTCCAGCCCTTTCTGCGGCATATCTCGTCCAGGGCGGGTATGCCGTTGAGGTCGGATGCGGTGGTGATGACCGGGTTGGCGCCGATAAGCTCGGCGATGTCCAGGACCAGCTGGTTGGCTCCGGCGGCATGCCCGGAGAGAAGGCTTATCGCGTTCCAACCTCTCTCGTCCACCACCACGACCGCGGGGTCGACCGACTTTTCCCTTATCCAAGGGGAGATCAGCCTTACCACCAAGCCAAGGGCGCAGATGAACACCAGCCTTCCGTATTCGGAGAAAAGTCGCGGCATGAGAGACGAAACAGGATAGTGGAAATATATGGCGTCATTCGTTTCGTCGTTTCTTAAGCGATGAGGGAAAAACAGGTCCGCATTTCCCAGGTGTACGCGAAGCGCCCGGGCCAGGCGGGCCCCTCTCGGGGTCAGGGCCACGATCGCCGCCTTGCTCGTACGGTCACCCATGATCCTTTCCGTTTCCGTTTGATCCGAGCTGGTGAGGTCCATGGCGTCGATTGTCTTAGGAGAAACTGCAAGGCCTCCGCTTCATCTGACGTTCAGGCCTTCTTTGAATAGAGGTAAGATCTGCGATTTCTCCTTTTTTCTTCCGAGAGGACCTCGCCTACCAGTATCAGGGTGTGCCTGTCCATGCCAGCTTCCTTGAGAGCGGCGGGAAGTTCGGACAGGCATGTGAAGATCTTTTTTTCGTCTCGCCAGGATGCTTTCATCACGGCCGCCGCCGGGGTGGCGGGATCCAGCCCCGCGGCCAAAAGCTCCTCTTTCAGTTCCTCGGACATCGATGCGCTCAGGAATATCGCGTGGGTGGCCCGGGGGTGCACGACGTGCCGGAGCTGGAAGCGAGAGGGAAGCGGGGTCTTTCCTCCCATTCTCGCCAGCACGACCGCCTGGGAGAGGCCGGGACAGGTTAGCTCCAATCCGATGGCGGCCGCCGCGGCGGAGAGCGAGCTCACGCCCGGCACAATTTCCCACGGGATCCCGAGCCGGTCGAGCATCTCCGCTTGCTCGTTAACGGCGCTGTACAGGGATGGATCGCCGCTGACCAGCCTTACCACCGTCCGTCCGGCCCGGTAGGCCTCGGCCATCAAGGAGACAATCTCGCCCAATTCCATGCCGTTGCTCTCCACCAGTTCGGCGCCCCTCTTCGCCCACTTGAGGAGCTCCGGGTTCACCAGGGAATCGGCGTAGATCACCAGGTCCGCTCTTTCCAGGAGCTCCTTGCCCTTCACGGTGATTAGGTCGGGATCCCCCGGTCCGGCGCCCACGAAATAGACCTTCATCCCTCGTCTCCCCCTCGCTCATCTCCACGGTCCACGGCCCTCTTTATCATTGCCAGGGTGAAATATCCCCGGTCGCAGGGGATTTCTCCCTCCTGGATGAAATCCACCCTTTCCGTCGATATTCCACAATCTTCCACCAACCACAGGTTCACCTCCCCGGGATGGTGCTTTATCAGCGCCTCGAGTTCTCTCCGGCAGGAGCTCGCCTTCAGCAGGACAACGGTTTCATGCCTCATGAAGTGTTCCTCCAGCTGTCGGTAGGAAAGGGGGCCCGCGAGGACGGACACGGTTTCCCTGCCCGAGGCGAGGGGCAGCCCCAGCCTGGCGGCGGCGGCCACGAAAGACGGGATTCCGCTTATCACCTCCACCTTGAGGTGACGGCGCTCCTCGAGTATGTGCCGTTTGAGCTTTATGAAGCTGCCGTAAAGGAGCGGATCCCCTTCCACTGCGATAGCGCAGGGCATGCCCGGCCGAAGCTCCGAGATAACCTCCTGCGCTCGGCGGCGCCAAGTTTCCGGCGTCGTCTTGCCCATGGGGATTGCCAGCTTGCGTGTCCTGGGAAGTAGCGAGGGGTCAAGGCCCTCGAGGATGCGGTAAGCCCTGCTCCCCCCGGGACCGCCCCCGTCGGGAACGAAGATCCTGCGGCAGGCCCTCAGCGTCTCCAAGGCCTTGAGGGTTACCAGGCCGGGGTCCCCGGGCCCGAGGCCGATTCCGTACACAGTGGGAACATCTGCCTCGAGGTGTTCGACCTCACCGCTCATGCCTCACTCCTTGCAGGCCGAGATTACCAACACGGGATTGTGGGCGGAGAGGAGCTCTCCGCCCGTCGTTTCTTTCAGCCTCGCTCCCTGGAATAGGAAAAGCTCCGTATCCATACCGGTTTTTTCCAGGATCTCCATTGCCATTACCGCCCTTGCGGGACTGACGAAATTGGCCACCAGGCGGCCTCCCGGCCTGATCCTTTTGCAACACAGGCTCAAGATCTCGCGGAGCCTTCCGCCGGTCCCTCCCAGGAACACGGCATCCGGCTCCGGCAAGCCTTCCAGGGCGCCGGGGGCCTCTCCCTCTACCACGTGGACGTTGGGATGGGCGAGGCGGGCGACGTTCTTCCGCAATAGATCGACGAAAGCGGCATCTCTTTCCACCGCGTACACCTCTCCCCATATCATCATCCTGGACGCCTCCACCGAGATGGCCCCGCTTCCCGCCCCCACGTCCCACAGGACGTCTCCGGGCTTAAGCTGGAGTCGTGATAGGACGACGGCCCTGAGTTCCCGCTTGGTGATCATCCCTTCCCTGCCAGGGAGCCGGAGGAATTCCTCATCTTCCAGGCCCAGCAGGATGTCCGCCGATTCCCGTTTCTTGTCCGCTCCTCGCACCCTTTTGAATATCAACAGGTTCAAGGGCGAACAGTTGGCCTTCGCGAGTTCCTCCAGCCCCATCTTCGAGATCCTCTCGTCCTCGAAGCCCAGGTTCTCGCACAGGAAAACCTCCCAGTCACCAAGGCCGAGTCCAAGCAGGGCCCTGGCCAGCTGGTTCGGTTGCGTGGATCCGGAAGTGAGGACGCAGGCCTTGTCGCACGCGGCAACCCCCCTCACCACTTCCTCCAGCGGCC
>JBBFMI010000063.1:0-8929 GCA_037478635.1 Candidatus Geothermincolales bacterium
AAGGGCCGTTACGCCAAGCCGTTCGCCGTGATGGTCAGGGACCTGGAAGAGGCTCGCACCCTTTGCGAGCTTACCGCCGAGGAGGAAGCCGCCCTGTGCTCCCCCCGCCGGCCCATTATCCTCCTGCGCTCGGGACGGTACGACTATCTCTCGCCACTGGTGGCGCCCGGCCTGGTGGAGAAGGGGATCTTCCTCCCCTACACCCCCCTTCATCACCTGCTGCTGGGCGAGGCCGGGATCCCGTTGGTCATGACCAGCGGCAATGCCAGCGACGAGCCCATCGCGAAGGAGAACGAAGAGGCCCTGGAGCGGCTCAAGGGCATTGCCGACTTCTTTCTGCTCCATGACCGGGATATCCTCGTCCGTTACGACGATTCGGTGATCAGGGTGTTCAGGGGCGCGGAATATCCCATCAGGCGAGCCCGGGGATACGCCCCCTATCCCATATCCCTGCGCCGGAAGTACCTGGCCCAGGTGCTCGCCCTGGGACCCGAGCTCAAGAACACCTTCTGTTTTGTAAAGGGGGGGCATGCCTTCGTCGGACAGCACATCGGGGACATGGATGACCCCTTGGCCCTCAGGCATTACGAGGAGGCCCTGTGGGCCATGAGGGAGCTTTTCTCCCTCGACCCCCAGGGGATCGCGTGCGATCTTCACCCCGATTATCTCACCACCGAGTTGGCGCCCGGGTACGCGGAGAAGTTCTCGCCGGAGGGAGAACCATTGCCGGTGATCCGGGTGCAGCACCACCACGCCCACCTGGTGAGCTGCATGGCCGACTGCCGGGAGGAGGGCCCGGTCCTGGGCGTGACCTGGGACGGGACCGGGTACGGCGAGGACGGTACCGTCTGGGGTGGGGAATTCCTGTTCGGCGACGAAAAGGGTTTTGAGAGGCTGGGACGGCTTTACCCCTTCCCCATGCCGGGAGGGGAGATATGCGCCCGGCGCATATACCGGATGGCCTTCGGGGTGCTTTTGGGCACCTTCGGGGAAGAGGAGGCCCTGGCCATGTTCGAGAGGTTTTTCCCCGGGCGCGGAGAGGAAGCCTCGACGATGGCATCCCAGGCCAGGAAGGCTTTGAACACCCCCTTGACCTCGAGCGCCGGCAGGCTGTTCGACGCCGTCGCCTGTCTTCTGGGGGTGGGCGAGGAGGCCCATTACGAGGCACAGGCAGCGTGCGAGCTGGAGGCGATGGCCCGCCGGTCGGGGCACTGGGGCGTCTATCCGTACCATCTGTCCGACGAAGGTGGGCTGATGCAACTGGATACCCGGCCGTTGATCCGCGCGGTCCTCGAGGAAGTGGAAAAGGGAAAGGATAAAAGGGAGATAGCGGCCTCTTTCCACCGCACCCTGGCCGTGGCCATAGCGGAGACGGTCACCAGGCTGGCGGAGGCGACGGGCACGCAAAAGGTGGCTCTCACCGGGGGCTCTTTCCAGAACCTCCTCCTGCTCACCTGGACGATGGAGCTGCTCGAGGAAAGGGGCCTCAGGTGCTTGGTCCACCGGCGGGTGCCCTGTAACGACGGCGGCGTCTCCCTCGGCCAGGCGGTGGTGGCGGCGGCGAGCCTGGAAGGGGGTTCCCCGTGACCCACAAATGACCTGCCCTGTTGGGATCCCGTGGAGTCAGCATCCATGGATCTGACGGGCAGGCGAGGTGGGACTTGAGGGCGCAGGGAGGCATCCGATGCTACATTTGCCGCCTCGGAAGCGTGGGTGAACCGAGGCGCGGGGATTTATCGTCAAGCACCGGGAAGAATGGGTTGAAGGTTACTGGGAGGTGATCGCGATATGTGCCTGGCAGTTCCCGCGGAAGTGGTGGAGTTGAGGGAGGGAGGAACGGCCCTGGTCCGGGTGGGAGGTCTCCAGCAGGAGATAAGTCTCCTGCTCCTGGACGGGGTAGAGGTGGGGGATTACGTCCTGGTCCATGCCGGGTTCGCCATCGAGAAAGTGGACCAGCAAGAGGCGGAGAGGACCCGGGAACTCCTGGAAGAGCTGGCAGGGCTGGAGGGCGAAAGTGAGATACGTTGACGATTTCCGGGACCCGGAGGTCGCCCGCCGTCTGGTCCGGGCGGTGCTCGATCTCGGCAAGAAGATGACGGTCATGGAGGTATGTGGCACCCACACCATGGCCATATCCCGTTCGGGCTTGAGGTCGTTGTTGGCGCCCGCGGTGGACCTGCTCTCCGGACCAGGTTGCCCCGTGTGCGTCACCTCGGAGATGGACATCGCCCGCGCCATCGCCCTGGCGGAACTCCCGGACGTCATCCTGGCGACCTTCGGGGACATGATGAAAGTGCCCGGCCCCCAAGGGACGCTGATGGACGCCCAGTCCCGAGGGGCTCGGGTGAAGGTGGTCTATTCTCCCCTGGAGGCCGTGAAGCTGGCCCGGGAGAACCCGGGGGACAAGGTGGTCTTTTTGGGGGTGGGTTTCGAGACCACGGCGCCTACCGTGGCAGCTTCCCTGCTCGTGGCCCGGGAGGAAGGCCTGGGGAATTTCTACGTATTGAGCCTTCACAAGACCGTCCCTCCCGCCCTCCGGGCCCTGGTTGAACAGGACGATTTCAGGGTGGAGGGATTCATACTCCCCGGGCACGTGAGCGCAATCATCGGCACGCGACCCTACCGGTTCCTGGCCGAGGAATTCCGTATCCCCTGCGTCATAGCCGGTTTCGAGCCGGCCGACGTGTTGAGGGCCATCCACCTCCTGATGACCATGGAAAGGCCGGAGGTGGAGGTGGAGTATTCCCGGGCGGTGAAGCCGGAGGGAAATCCCAAGGCCAAGGAGATCATGGAGGCGGTTTTCCAGCCCTGCGGGGCGGAATGGAGGGGTCTCGGATTCATCGAGGATAGCGGGCTCCGGCTCCGTGACGAGTTCGAGCGACACGATGCCTCCCTTTGGGAGGTGGAGGTCCCGGATGCGCCGGGCGAGCGGGGATGCCGCTGCGGGGACGTGCTCTGTGGAAGGATAAGACCCACCGATTGTCCCCTGTTCGGCCGGACATGTACTCCCGAAAGCCCCGTGGGACCTTGCATGGTGTCGAGCGAGGGGACATGCGCCTCCTACTATCTTTACGAGGGTTTATGGCATGATCCAGGGTCCCGGGAACGGTGAGTTCCCGTCGAGGGTCCTGCATAGAAGAAACGGACTGGTCCACCATGCGTGTCGGGAAAAGGCGGTGAGAAAGTGGAGGAAAGGGTCACCCTGTCCCACGGAAGCGGCGGCAGGAAGATGATGGAACTCCTGGAAGAAGTCGTCTTTCCGCTGATAGGCGGGGGTTCTCCCTGGAACGCGGAGGATGCCGCCATCCTCGATCTCCCCCCGGGCAGGCTTGCCATCACCACCGATTCCTTCGTGGTGCAGCCGCCGTTCTTCCCCGGTGGTGATATCGGTAAGCTGGCGGTGTGCGGGACGGTCAACGACTTGGCGATGAGGGGCGCCAGGCCCCTTTTCCTCACCATGGGACTGATCCTCGAAGAGGGCTTACCTATCGAGACCCTGCGCCGGGCGCTACGATCGGCGTCCGAATGGGCCAGGAAAGCCGGCGTGGGCATAGTGGCTGGCGACACCAAGGTGGTGGGACGGGGACAGGCCGACGGCCTTTACGTCAACGCGACGGGAGTGGGGATCGTCAAGGAAAGCCTGGAGGTCGGGATATCCCTCGCCCGGCCGGGAGACCTCCTGGTCATAAACGGCTACGTGGGTGATCACGAGGTGGCGGTGCTCAGTTGCCGGGACGGCCTGGACCTGCGGGTGAAGGTGGAGTCCGATTGCGCGCCCCTGGCTTCCCTGGTGGAGGCCATGCTTTCGGCCGGGGACGTGCACGCCATGAGGGACCCCACCCGGGGCGGCCTGGCCGCCGTCCTCTCGGAGATGGCCACCGCTTCCCGCGTGTCCCTGGAGCTCTGGGAGGATAGGATACCGGTGCGGGAGGAGGTGCGGGCGGTCTGCGAGGTCCTGGGTCTGGACCCCCTACTCATGGCCAACGAGGGAAAGGTGGTCGCCGCCGTGCGTTACGACCACGCGGAGCGGGTGCTGGAGGCCATGCGCGCTCACCCGCTGGGCAGGGACGCGTCGGTGATCGGAAGGGTGGGGGAGGGAAGGCCTGGCGAGGTGGTGTTGGTGACCCCGCTGGGTTCCCGGAGGCTTTTGCGGATGCCCTCGGGAGAGCAGTTCCCCCGCATATGTTGATAAAGAGGGCATAACTCAGGATATACGGCTCTCTCGGGTCGGGACCTCCTTGAAGGGCGGCCTTCCTTGATCCAGGGTCTCCCATCCTCTGTCGAGTTCGTCGGCGTTTCCGCCCGCATGCCGGGTTAGCGCGCGTGCCTTTGGCCGTATAGGCAGAACGGTACGCTTATCCCGTACCTAACCTGGTTTCCGATGGGCACGCTAATGGGGTGCTTTTTGCCCGCTCCTCCCCTCCTGTCGCCGTTTCCGGTAGTCCCTCTTCCGGGGGCAGGGCTTTTTGGTTTCCCCGGCTCGATACCGTTGCCGTAGGAGAGCCGGTGGCCTTGCCCAATGAAGGGGCGGGAGCTTTTGGTCACCCGGTCCTTGCCGTGCCATTCCCCTCCCGCTCGCCGGAGCGGCGACCGGATCTGGATCTCGACTTGCCTTTGAGAAAACGGTAGGCAGTCGGTGCATATCACCAACCAAGAAAACTGGTAATTACTGGTAATACGATAAGACATTCTTTCTGGGAGTGCGATTGGTCCGCGCGTCGGAACTCCTTCACTTCTGCTGGTAGAGCTTTATCCATTCCTCCTCGGGGAACTCCGCGAACTGGATGAGGGTTCCCAGGGCCTCCCTCGGATGGAGGTAGCATTCCTTCCACATGGGATTGGAGGTGTTTATGTCGAAGGGATTGAATCCCAGCGAGCGTAGGTGCCTCACCGTCGCCTCTATGTCCGCCACCTTGAAGGTGAGGTGGTGGATGCCCTCCCCTCGTCTCTCGATGAAGCGGTTGACGAAATTCTTGGGATCGTCCGAGTAGATCAGCTCGAGCATGCTCCCGCTTCCTACCAGGTAAGAAGCGAAGCGGAATCCTCCCCACTCCATGTCCATGACTTCCACCGCCCCCAGGACCTGGGTGAGGAACTGATGCGCCCTTGACTTGTCCTTCACCGCGAAGCCGACGTGGTCCAGTTTCTCCACCCTGTGCATCTTGCCCTCCTTCCTACGCGAAACTGCCCGTGGACTCCTCCGGCCCGGAAGATCGACCCGTAAGAATAACCGGGCCTTTTCGTGGACCTTTCCCGTGATCGCTCGATGCAGACAGCCCTATGTGGCAGTATAACCCTTGGCAGGGTCAGAGGGGATACCGTCGCCGCCGGGATGGCCAGGGTCGTTGCCGACCTGGTTTGCCGACCTGGTTATGTCGGTATCCGTTCGGGTCAGGAGGGTTGGGTTCGCGGGGAGGGCCTGTCCGTCCTTGCCTGGTCCAGGAAAGGCGGTTTGAATATTTGGGTGGACGGTGGGCGATGGCAAAGGGCGGGCATAGGAGGTCGGATTGTACCTGGATACCACCCTGGATTTCGATGCCGGCCTGGAGTGCCTGCTTGGCAGGCTTCGGTCCGGAAGCGTCCGCCGGGTCATGG
This sequence comes from Candidatus Geothermincolales bacterium, assembly GCA_037478635.1. Lineage (GTDB taxonomy): Bacteria > Actinomycetota > Geothermincolia > Geothermincolales > RBG-13-55-18 > JACVJK01. The sequence goes on from JBBFMI010000063.1 coordinate 5,596, forward strand.
TGGTGGGAGCCACGGACACGGGAAAGACCTGGTTGTGCCGCCGTTTAGGGGCCTGGGGCTGGGAGAACGGTTACCGGGTGGGCCTTCTCGATTTCGACCTGGGCCAGTCCACGGTAGGCCCTCCGGGATGCGTCGGACTTCAGTTGCCCTGGAAAGCGGATGACGACCTCCTCTTCCCCACCGCCTTGGGCTTTCTCGGCTACCTGTCACCGGCCTGGGACGTGGGTTCGGTGGTGGAGAAGGGCGGCCTTCTGGACAAGTGGGCCAGGGACAGGGGTTACGATCTGCTGGTGATCGATACCTCGGGAATGGTGAGCGGGTACCTGGCGGGCTTGCTCAAGCGCACCAAGATAAGGCGCCTGAGGCCGGACCTGGTGGTGGCCCTGGAAAGGGAGGACGAGACCAGGCATATCTTCCGTGGGCTCGGGGAGGCAGAGGAGAGGGTCTTGTTCTTGCGGCCTTCCGCCCTCTGCCGCCCTCGCGATCGGAAGGAGCGGGCTGAGTTCCGGGGCTCGCTATTCAACAGGTATTTCCGGGAATCGCGGCTCCTCGAGATTGACCTGGACCGTTGTGGGCTTCGCAGGACGAGTCCCAGGGTCCCGGAAGACCTTTCCTTTTTGCAGGAGGGACATCTGCTGGGCCTGGAAGAGGGGGCGGGGATCGCCTTGAGCTTGGCCCTCCTGGAAGGCCTGAAAGGTAAAACGCTCTGCGTGCGTACCCCTTTCCGGGGAGATGCCGAGCTGATTCGGGAAGTTTCCATCGGGCCATCGGTGTTATCGCCCGATGGTTCGCTGCGCATGGCGACCTGCCTTCCGGGGCCTGGCCAGGACAGGCCCCCGCGTGCGATGGAGGGAAAAGATGGTTCGGAAGGATTTTCCAGCTCTGTCCCGGGATCCGTTGACCGCCCATCCACGGGGGCATGAACTTCACGGGCGGGGAGGACTACGATCGCCTTTTCCGGGTATGGGCGGACCTCGGTCTCGATGGCACGGATCCATCGTCGTTACGGGGTATTAAGGGAGATATAGGCATTGACGTCTTCCTTTCGCCCCCCGGTTTGGGACGGCCATGACCGTGATCTGGCTGTTGGTGAGGCGACGTCAACCGAACGGCCCGATAGATGCTGTACACTTAAGGGGCGGCCGGTACGAGGAAAGGGGCGGCAGGTACGAGGATGGCCTGTGGGAGACCATCCCGCTTGCAAGCAAGGCGCGGTTAGCGGCCGGTGATGGCGGGCTGAAAAGGCGAGGAAGATCCCGAAAAGGTCCAGATGATTTACGAGGCCCGGGGCCACGGAGATGAGACCACGATTAGGTTTCTCGGTAACCCGGGTGCGTTCATCGAGCGAAACTTTTTTAGGAACAGGGAAGACAGGGGATGGGAAGAGAGTATCTCTGAACTGGGTTGATCGGAGGGTAGATCGCCTTCGCGCGCTGAGCGGCTTTCGCTATTGATGGGATGGGTCTTTTCGAATAAGAAGGAACGGTTGACCGGCTGGGACCTTTAAATGGAGGTGAAAGGAATGGGAATCTCTGGACCCGAGGAATACGTGGAAAGCCTGAGGGCTTTGAAGAGGAAGATATACGTCCTGGGTGAGAGGGTGGAAAACCCGGTGGACCATCCTATGATCCGCCCGTCCATCAACGCCATGGCCGAGACGTTCCGCCGGGGGGAAGAACCGGAGGCAGAGGACCTACTGTTCGCCGTATCCCACCTGACCGGAAAGAGGATCAGCCGGTTCACCCACATCCACCAGAGCACCGACGACCTGGTCAAGAAGGTCCTCATGCAGCGCCTGCTGGGGAGGAGGACCGCCACCTGTTTCCAGCGCTGCGTGGGCATGGACGGCTTCAACGCCCTTTATTCCGTCACCTACGAGTGCGACCAGGAGCACGGGACCGAGTACCACCAGCGCCTGAAAGAGTACCTCCGTTACGTGCAGGAGGAGAACCTGGTGGTGGACGGGGCCATGACCGACGTGAAGGGCGACCGGGGACTGCGCCCTTCAGAGCAGGCTGACCCGGATCTTTTCGTGCACGTGGTGGAGAGGAGGCCGGACGGCATCGTGGTGCGGGGAGCCAAGGCCCACCAGACAGGCGCCCTCAATTCCCACGAGATCCTGGTCATGCCCACGGCGGCCATGCGGGAGGAAGAGGCCGATTACGCCGTTTCCTTCGCCGTGCCGGCGGATACGCCGGGGCTCATATTCGTCCTGGGCCGCCAGCCCTCCGATACCCGGAAGCTGGAGGGCAGCCCCCTGGACGTGGGTAATCCCCGCTACGGTAGCCAGGAGGCCCTGGTGATCTTCGACGACGTCTTCGTGCCCTGGGAGAGGGTCTTCATGTGCGGGGAGCACGACCAGAGCGGAAAGGTGGTGGAACGCTTCGCCGCCTATCACCGGCAGAGTTACGGCGGTTGCAAGGTGGGCGTTGGGGATGTCCTGGTGGGGGCCGCCCAGCTGGTGGCGAGCTATAACGGGGTCGAGAGGGCGAGCCACGTGCGGGAGAAGATAACCGAGATGATCCACCTGAACGAGACCCTTTTCTCCTGCGGCATCGCCTGCAGCGCCATGGGCAGGCCGACCCCCTCGGGTTGTTACCTGGTGGATGTCCTCCTGGCCAACGTGTGCAAGCAGAACGTGACCCGGTTCCCCTTCGAGATATCCCGCCTCCTACAGGACATCGCCGGTGGCCTGGTGGTCACCATGCCTTCCCAGAAAGACCTGGAGAACCCGGAGGTAGCGCCGTACCTGGAGAAGTATCTCAAGGGCAAGGCCGACGTGCCCACCCTGGACCGGCTGCGGATCCTCAAGTTCATCGAGAACATGACCATGGGCTGCGGGGCGGCGGCTTACCTGACCGAGTCGATCCACGGCGCGGGCTCTCCCCAGGCCCAGAGGATAATGATCTTACGCTTGGCCGATCTGCAGGAAAAGGTTTCCTATGCCAAGCGACTGGCGGGGATAGAGGACTGAGGCCCCAAAAGACGATACAGGGATCATACGATCCCCTGCGGCGGTGCAACCGCACGACGGGGAGGGTGCTTTGTGCTCGGCTTTACAGCTGCGCTCTCCTGGCTTCTGATCGAAACCGATAAGCGGCTTGGAAGAATTTCTCATCCTTGGTCAGGCTCTTTGGGGTGCGTGACGCTGAAACCTCTCACCTTTCTTTTCTTGCCAGGACCGTGAGAGAGCTTCCCCACGGGAGGTCCCTTCGCAGGGCGATCCTGCCCTCGGCCAGTAGCAGGCGTTCTAGGCAACGGTTGAGGAAAGCCGGCGGCATCCACAGATCTGACGAGGGGCTCGGGGTTACCCTGCTGGCAAGGCGGTATGCGA
>JBBFMI010000064.1:0-8860 GCA_037478635.1 Candidatus Geothermincolales bacterium
CTCGTGTTGGCGGGAGAACGCGCTGCCCTACGTCAAGAGCGGGGTGGCTGGCATGTCCCCCGGGGAGGTGGAGAACTTCGTGAAGGCCTGCGAGATACTGGACGACTTCTTCCGCCGGGGGATATTCGGTTACGGGATGATCAGGGCGGAAAAGGCCGGGGCGTTCTCCTGATGCCGGCGATGTTCGGGGTCAGCCCTTCGGTCTTCATCGCGGTTTGAAGAAGGGCTAAACCGGGTCCGGATATTCAGCGGAAAAGGCGGCTATTTGCCGACAAGCGCCTTTATCGGGATCTCGGGATCTTCCCGGCCCCGTCGCCTCTCCCGTCGTGTCATGGTGTAATATTAACCTCTGGGAAACCTCCGGAGAGATGTCGGCTGGAAGCCTCGTCGTGGCCGGGTAAGAGGGACGAACCGTTCGGCCCTTTATGTTCGCCTTTTTCTTTCCAAGAAGGAGGGTTGTGGAAACGGGCAGATTGCCGGCATCCGGGAAAACCGTGAATCGGATCGACCCCGCTGGAGTTTATCCCCGCGGAGGGGACAAGAAGTTCGAGAAGGAGGAGCAAACCGAGGGATGAACAGGATTCGAGGGAGCGGAAAAAAGGGTTTTCTCATCACCTTCGAGGGAGTGGAGGGGTCGGGCAAGACGACCCAGATGAACATGCTCCATGCCCACCTTCTGCGCCTGAAGGTCGACGTGGTGGCGACCCACGAGCCGGGCGCCACCCGCATCGGCGAGGAGATCAGGCGGATCATCCTCAACCCCGTTTACCGGGAGATGCATCCCCTGACCGAGGCGGTGCTGTACGCCGCAGACCGGGCCCAGCACGTGAACGAGGTGATAAGGCCGGCCCTGGAGGAGGGCAAGGTGGTGCTCTGTGACCGCTACATCGACTCTTCTCTGGCCTACCAGGGAGTGGCGCGCGGCCTGGGCCTCGAGGCCATCAGGAACCTGAACGAGTGGATCACCGGTGACCTCTACCCGGATCTCACCATACTGCTGGAGATACCCTACGAGGTCGGGCTGCAGAGGCTCCAGAAGAGGCGGAAGACGCTGGACCGCATGGAAGGCCAGCCCGAGAGGTTCCACGCCCATGTGCAGGAGGCCTACCGTTCCCTGGCCAAGATATTCTCCTCGCGGTTCCTGGTCCTGAACGGGGCCGAGCCCCCCGACCGCATCCATCACCGCATAATGCAGGAGGTGGTCCCGCTCCTGGGCATACAGAGGCCGATCGATTGAACCCTCTCGTAGGACCTCTTCGCCGGACCAGCCGCGGACAGGCGGCGCCCGAGATGGCTCGGACGCGTGGAGAAGCGGTCCTGGAAGGGTGAAGGGGGACAAGGCCTGCCCGTTACGGTGGGGATGGGTCCATGATGAAAGGTGGGAAACACCTTGGTCCGTTCGTGGGATGAGGTTTACGGCCAGGGATCCGTGGTCAGGCTCCTCCGGGGCTTTCTGGCCCGGGGCGAGATACCCCACGCCATGCTCTTCCTGGGGCCCCGGGGAGTGGGCAAGTCCACCGTGGCCAGGCTTTTCGCCGCTGCCCTCCTGTGCCCGTCGGGCGAGCTGGACGACTGCCCCTCCTGCCGGCGGGCGATCGAGAGATTGCATCCCGATCTCCACCTGGTGGAGCCGGAGGGTTTACAGATACGGAAGGAACAGGTGGACGAGCTGGAGAGGTCGCTCTGCCTGAAGCCCGTCGAGGGGAGGAGGAGGGTGGCGGTGGTGGAAGAGGCGGGTGCCATGAACGTCTATGCCGCCAACGCCTTCCTCAAGACCCTCGAGGAGCCTCCCCCGGGGACCTGCATCATCCTGGTGGCCGAGAGGGAAGAGGACCTCCTTCCGACCCTGGTCTCCCGCTGTGCCGCCGTGAGGTTCTTCGCGATCCCCACCGTCGAGATAGAGAGGTACCTGGTGGAGGTGGAAGGGCTTGACCCCGAGGAGGCGGGGGAGATCTCGCGCTTCAGCGGGGGCATCTTCGGGAAGGCGGTGAGCTGGGCCAGGGACAGGGGCAGGTTGAGGTTCAGGGAGGCGGGGGTGGACATGGCGACGAGGGCGCGCCGGGACAGCCTGGCGGAGCTGTTGTCGCGCCTGGCGGAACTGCGCAGGGAATGGGAAGAACGGGCCCGGGGGGAGGTGGGCGTGCCCGAGATGTACCGGGAAGCGCTGGATCCCCGCAGCCTTAGCGCTCTCAGGAGGAAGGCGGAGGAGTGGGCCAAGAGGGAGGCGTCCCGCAGGAGGCGCGAGGCGGTGGAGGATTTCCTGGATGGAATGGCCTCTTTCTACCGGGATATAATCGTCTATGACCTGGTGGAGGAAGATGGCGGGGACCCGCTTCCGCGCCTGGTGAACCGGGCGCGCCTCCAGGAGGTGGAGTCGGAGGCCCTCCTCCTGGGGCGAAGAAAGGCGGGAGAGAACCTCGCCCTGGTGGAGTGGGTCCGCAGGGCCCTGGAGAGCAACGTGGACCCGGCGCTGGCGCTGGACGCCCTGGTCGTCGGGATAAAGGGTTTGGCTGGACCTCCCCGTCGTTGATGGGCGGGGGCGAGGGCCGGCCAGACGGACGAGACCTTGCCCCGGCGTGAGCCGGGATATCGTGTCGAAAGGAGTCCATCGGATATGCCCGTGGTAGTGGGGGTCAGCTTCCGCAGGGGAGGCCGGGTCCGCTTCTACGACGCGGACCGTCTGGTTTTGAAGGTGGGGGACGAGGTGATAGTGCCCACCGAGAAGGGCACCGCCTACGGGAGAGTGGTCACTTCCCCTCGCCACCTTCCCGATTCCCCCGACGCCCCCCAGCTGGAGAAGGTGATCCGGAGGGCCACCGACGAGGACCGGCGCCAGATGGAGAAGAACGAGGTCCGCCGGGAGCGAGCGCTGCGGAAGGGCCTGGAGCTCATCGCCAAGCACGGGCTTCCCATGAAGCTGGTGGACGTGGATTTCCCTTTCGAGGGCGGGACCATCACCTTCTATTTCACCGCCGACGGAAGGGTGGATTTCCGGGCCCTGGTCAGGGATCTGGCCTCGGCCCTCAAGTCGAGGATAGAGCTGCGCCAGATCGGGGTCAGGGACGAGGCCAAGATGGTGGGAGGCCTGGGGCCCTGCGGCCAGCCTCTGTGCTGCGCGCAGTTCCTCAACCAGTTCCATCCCATATCCATCCGCATGGCCAAGGAGCAGAACCTCCCCCTCAACCCCGCCAAGATATCGGGGCTGTGCGGGCGACTCATGTGTTGCCTCCGCTTCGAGTACGACCAGTACCGGCGCTTCCTGTTGCGGGTGCCTGCGGTGGGCGAGGAGGTGGAAGTGGAGGGCTCCCCGGCCCGGGTGGTGGCCCACGACTACCTCCACGAGCGGGTGATCCTGGAGAGGGAGGACGGGGAGAGGCTGGTGCTGCCCGCCGACCATTTCGGGCCGGAGCCCGAGCTGGAGGAGGAGATGCCCGAGCCGGTGGAGGACGAGATAGTGGGCGACGAAGAGGATTACGGCTCCGGCTGAGCTCCCGGACGGGATCGCCGGGGTGGTCCCTGGGAGGGATGCTACCTCCGCGCAAGATGCCGCGCTCCGATGGCCCTTGCGGTCTTGCCGTGTTTCCTGGGCATTTTCTCTTCTCCCTGGCCATGGGGTCCACTCATTACCCCTTTCCGCTATTCCTCCATCTTTTGGGCTCCGAACGCGTCATGAGTGGCCGTAGATCCCGTTCCTCTCCCCTTTCCCGCTCTCGGCCCGGCCTCTCCGCCGTCGCCTTTGCGCGTCCGGACAGAGGGCCTGTGACCGGGTGGGTCGCGCGAGCGCGACGCGAGCGGCCTCGGGTGTAACCTCGCGGCGGCAGTCCCAGGCAAGGCTCGGATGTGGGCTTCTTGTCGGGACGGGCGCACCGGCGGGCCGGGGCTGCGCTCAGCACGGCGTTCCCGTCGCCCGCGGGCCCACCCCGGCCCTCTGGTGAGGCGACTTCCGTGGACTACTGAAGCGGAAAACCGCCATCGAACGCGCCCGCGGCCTTTCTGGTAGAGGAGCGGTCCGGATAGGAGAGGAGGGGTCCCGCAAGGCCCTCCCGGACCCCGGGCGAGGTCGTGGGCATGGCATTCCCAGCCAGCGCTTTCCGGATCGAAAAGGGCTGGAGACCAACCCATCGTGCCGGCAAGGCAAGAAACGCAGGCGGGAACGGGGCGCCGGGCCGCCGGAGTTCTACCTGGCAACGTGGCGCTCACCCTGTTCTCCGGGGACATAAGGGCGAGGAAACGGGGTATGACGGCCGTTGTCGACACGGGTATATCCCTGTGATATATATTGGAGGCGTTGGACCCGCTGCTAAGCGGGACGAGCCGCCGGCTTGAGCGCCCGAGGAAAAGGGAGAAGGAAGCTCCCGCCTTTTATCCGGTTCATTTGCCTGGGAGGGAGAAAGACCCCCCTTAAAAACCGGCTGGAAAACTCGACCAACGCGAAGGCCTGCGCGCATTACCGGGAGGGGATACTTTTGCGATCCGGTCCTGGCCGGGTTGCGTTGCCGGGCGCTGACGTGGAAGGGCGCGTACAACTCGAGGTTTAATGCGATGGCGGGAGGAAGATGAGACTGCCATGGTAGAGATAAGGTTTCACAGCCTGGGCGGCCAGGGGGCCGTGACGCTGATATACCTGCTGGCCCTGGCGGGTGACCGCGTGGGCCGCTTCGTCCAGGCTTTCCCGTTCTTCGGGGCAGAGCGCAGGGGAGCGCCGGTCAAATCCTACCTCCGCATGGACGAGAAACCCATCTACCTCAGGAGCCAGATCTACAAGCCGGACTTCGTGGTGGTCATGAACCTGAGCCTCACCGAGGCGGCCCTGTCCGAGGGCACCAAGGAGGATACGGTGTTCATCTTCAACGCCACCGAGGCCGAGGACGAGCTTCTGGCCAACATTCCCTTCGAGGCATACCGGGTGGACGCCACCTCCATTGCCCTGGAGCTGGGCATGGAGATAGAGGGGATGCCGCTGGTGAACATACCCTTCCTGGGAGCGGTGGCCAACGTCACCGGCCTGGTGAGCATGGAGGCCATAGCGGAGGTCCTGAGGGAGAACTATCCCCCTGAGCGGGCCGAGTTGAGCCTGGAGGCCGCCCGACAAGGGTTCACGTCGGTGGTGAAGTTCAAGGACGCAGTCGGCGTGAGAGACGGGGTGGCCAGGGGAGGACATCCCGCGGCCATCCCTACCGGAAATGCTTCGGAAAGCGGAGACGGGAGATAGGGACGGGGTCGGTAGATGAGCGAGGGAAAAAGGAGCGGTTCATACGGGCGCGGGCCTTCCGGGGCGGGGAGGAAGTCCCCGAAGGTCGAAATAGGTTATCTCACCACCCTTTCCGTCCCCACCAAGGGAAGCGTGGGCAAGACCGGGTCCTGGAGGACCTTCGTACCGGTGCTCGACCGGGAACGGTGCACCAAGTGCCTCATCTGCTGGGTCTTCTGTCCCGAGGCCTCCATCACCAAGGACCTGGCCACCGACCTCGATTACTGCAAGGGATGCGGCATCTGCGCCGAGGAATGCCCCCGCGGCGCCATCACCATGGTAAAGGAGGAGAAACGTTGAGGCTGGTGGAGACGGGGAACCACGTGGTCGCCCATGCCGTCCGCCTGTGCAGGGTGGAGGTGGTGTCGGCCTATCCTATCACTCCCCAGACCCAGGTGGTGGAGGAGATTGCCCGCTTCATCGACGAGGAAGGGTATGAGTGCGAGTACATACCGGTGGAGAGCGAGCACAGCGCCATGGCCGCCATGATCGCGGCGGTCGCCGCCGGGGTGCGCGCCTTCTCCGCCACCTCCGCTCACGGCCTGGTCTACATGTACGAGCTGCTCCACTGGGCGGCCGGTAGCCGTTTGCCCATGGTGATGGCCAACGTGAACCGTGCCCTGGGGCCAGGGTGGAACATATGGTGCGACCAGCAGGACGCCATGTCGGCCCGGGACACGGGCTGGATCCAGCTCTACTGCTCGACCCACCAGGAGATCCTGGACACGGTGATCCAGGCCTACCGCATCAGCGAGGACCCGTCGGTGTTCCTGCCGGTCATGGTGTGTTACGACGCCTTCACCATGTCCCACACCTACATGCAGGTGGACGTGCCCGAGCAGGAGGCGGTGGACCGGTTCCTGCCCCCCTTCCGTTCGCCCTGGAGGTTGGACCCCAGCTCTCCCATCACCCACGGCTCGGTGATATATCCCCAGGACTACGAGGAGACGAGGTACTCGATCTACCTGGCCCACCGGGCCGCCAGGGAAGTGATCCGGCGGGCGGCGGAGGAGTACCGGGAAATCGTGGGCAACTACCATGGCGACCTGGTGGAGACCTATTTCATGGAGGACGCCGAGCACGCGGTGGTGGCGGTGGGCACCCTGGCCCTGGAGGCCAGGGTGGCGGCGGAGGAGTTGCGCAGGGCCGGTTATCCCTGCGGGGTGGTGAGGATCCGTTCCTACCGCCCCTTCCCCGTCGAGGAGCTGCGGTCGCTCCTGGGGAGGATGCGCACGGTGGTGGTGCTGGACCGGGCCGTTTCTTTCGGCCTGGGGGGGATCCTGGCCTCCGAGGTGAGGGCGGTCCTGGGCGGGGAGGGCCCCAGGCCGGTGAGCCTGATCGCCGGATTGGGCGGGAGGGACGTGCCATACACCCTGATCGCGGAGAGGACGGAGGCCGCCATCCGGGGAGAGGCCATGGAAGAGGAATGGCCCACCCTGGCCTTGAACGAGAGGCACCTGGTCAGCCTGCGGGGACTGGAGGCCCTGAGGAGGGGTGAGCACCCGTGAGGATAAAGGACTTTTCCGAGGAAGAGCTGTTGCTCCCGGGAAACGCGGCCTGCCAAGGCTGCCCTTCCTCCCTCGCCCTCCGCCTGGCCCTCAAGGCCCTGGGGAGGAACACCCTGATGGTGGTGATAGCCTCCTGCACCTCGGTCCTGCAGAGTCCCTTCCCGGCCTCCGCCTTCGACCTCCCCGTCCTCAACATGGCCTTCGCCACCGGCGGGGCGGCCGGGTCGGGCCTGGCCGCCGCGGTGGAGCGCTTGGTGGAGAGGGGGGTCTACGGGGAAAGGCCCACCGTGCTGGTGTGGGCGGGCGACGGCGGCACCTACGACATAGGGATACAGGCCCTGTCGGGGGCGGCGGAGCGGAACGCCGACTTCATCTACGTCTGTTACAACAACGAGGCCTACTCCAACACGGGGACCCAGCGGAGCGGGGCCACCCCCTACGCGGCCTGGACTACCAACACGGTGAAGGGGAAGCGGGAGTGGCGCAAGGACGTGGCCCAGATAATGGTGGCCCACGGGATTCCCTACGTGGCCACCGCTTCCCTGGCCTATCCCACCGACCTGTTCGAGAAGTTCTCCCGGGCCAAGGAGATCCGGGGCACCCGTTACATCGAGATACAGGCCCCCTGTCCGCCGGGCTGGAAGTTCCCCTCCGGGCACACGGTCAAGGTGGCGCGGCTCGCGGTGCAGACCGGGATGTGGCTCCTCTACGAGCACCGCGACGGCGCCACCACCTACACCGCCGGTACCCAGAGGATAATCCAGGGAAAGGCTCGCCGCCTTCCGGTGGAGGAATACCTGAAGGTGCAGGGCCGCTTCCGGCATCTGTTCCACCCGGAGAGGGACGAGGAGCGGATCGAGGAGATCCAGCGCCGGGTGGACCGGGTTTTCGAGACCCTCGAGTTCACCCATCGCCTGAAGGAACATATAATGGATATCGAGATGCTGCCTCCCCGCTGAGGCGGCTTCGGTCGGGCCGGCGTAGCTCAGCAGGCAGAGCGGCTCACTCGTAATGAGCAGGTCAGGAGTTCGAGTCTCCTCGCCGGCTCCATTTTTTGTTTCAGGGACCCCGGGCAAGGCGATCGGCCATGGGATATTACGACGTCTTCTACCTCTTCGAGAACGACGCGGAGGGCTCGCCCGATGCCTTCGGCGGCGAAGGACGAAAGGGACGCCTGACGCCGGTGTGTCCCCGCTGCCTGGCGCCGGTCCCCCGTCCCGCCCGGGGGCCTTCGGACAGGCCCTCCTGCCCGGCCTGCGGTTCTCCCCTTAACCCCCGGGCCTGAGCGGGCGCCCCCCGTAATGAATGCCAGTCCCCAGGGTGAAGGCCGTACAGTCCCGTTTTCCGGGTTCTCCCCGGACAATGGTCGGGAGCGGTTCCCCGGATCCCCCTCGTGGCGAAAGCCGGACCTGTTTACGGCTTAGGACGCGGAACGCTATCCCTGGCGGTGTAGACCTACGGCGGGTGGCGCCCCCGTTCTTCCCGCCGTGTCCCGCCTTGCCGTTTCCGGCGCCCGGCGCCGTTCGCCCCCGTTTTCAGCCGCTCGTCCTCGCAGGCGTTCCGCTCGCCGGATGGATGAGATCCACCGCCGGCGACCCGTCGATGGAGGAATTGGAAGCCCGGAACCCCTGGAGATTTCGAGTAGAAGGAGGCGATGAGAGGTGAAAGGCAGGATGAAGATGGTGGGGCTCCTGGTGGGAGTCCTGGGGGTCCTGGTGATGTGCATGGGAGGGGTGGCCAACGCCAATCCTCAGAGCGTTACGGTCACCGCTGCCGTTCCTCCGGTAATCCGTCTCACCCTCGGGAGTACCACCGTGGACTTCGGAAGCGTGGACCCCGAGACGAGCCCCGCGAGCGCCAATCTGGGTGTGAGCATCAACAGCAACCGTCCATGGCAGCTCACGGTCAGCAAGGATAGGGACCTGTACAACTCAGTCGATAATCACTACATCCCCTCCAGCCAGCTGACCTTCGGGGTCGCCACCTCCGACGGCAGGGTGACGTCCACCGGATCGGGAGAGTTCGGAACCGGAACCTTCGTGGCCGGGGGCAACAGGGGTGGAAACATCGGCCTCACGGTCAATTACTCCCTGACCGTCAC
>JBBFMI010000065.1:0-8801 GCA_037478635.1 Candidatus Geothermincolales bacterium
AGGGTGAAGGGCGAGGGCAAGATCATCTGCGAGCGGGCCATGTACGGCCCGGGGAGGCAGTGGGCGCACGACTCGATCGGGGTGACCGCCCCCGCCTCCACCTGGTACCTGGCGGAGGGCTCCACCGGAGGGGACATGGAGACCTGGGTGCTGGTCCAGAACCCGGGGGAGGACCCGGTGAGGGTGGAGGTGACCTTCCAGACCGGCGAGGGCCAGGTGGCCCCGGCAGAGCTCTCCGACGTGGAGGTGAAGGCCCGTTCCCGCTGGACCCTGAAGGTCAACAACTACGTGCCCAACAACTACAACGTCTCCACCATGGTGAGGGTGAAGGGCGAGGGCAAGATCATCTGCGAGCGGGCCATGTACGGCCCGGGGAGGCAGTGGGCGCACGACTCGATAGGCTACACGCCACCGGCCAACTGACATCCCCTTCATGGCGAGGAAGAAAGATGCTCGTGGAGAAGGGGGAGGGAAATTCCCTCCCCCTTCTCCCTTGATGCTCCCTATTCCCTTCCTTGAAGCCCCCTATTCAAGGGAATATTCCACCGGTCTTGCAATCCTCAGTTAAAAGACGGGTCGATGTCCCGGCTCACGCCCTCGCGGCGCGTCATCTCTCGCAACGCCCTTTTCCGAAGGTAGGGACCTGAATCCAAGGGAGGAACTTTCGGCCCTCCCGCTTATCCTTCAAAAACATCCGGCTCGCCTTCGAGCACCCCTCGATCACGTGGGCCCGTGGAAACCCGCCCGGGCCTTCTTCCCGCATCCTTCCATGGCTGTACATCCCGTGCCAGATGCCCCCTTCGATTCTCCATCCCCACCGGCAATTCCAGATTTGTCTCGAGACTAACCCTCGGCCCACCACGAGCCCGAAAGTTCTCCGCGAGGATGAACCCGGCGCGCGAAGTCGAACACTTCAGGCTCATCCAGGGACAAAGCGCGGTGAAGGTTAAATGGCGGATACTTCAGGCGGTCTTTCAGGTCCGGGGAGGAAGTATCATGAAGGTGGCAAGCCCGCAAGCCAGAAGCCTACCCCTATCGTCCCTAATCTCGGAAGAAGAGACGGCGGTGCGCTCCCCCGTTCTGCCCTCCACCACCCTTCCCCACCCGAAAAGCGTCCCCTCCGCCTCCAGTTCCAGGAAATCGCACTTGAGCTCTATGGTTATGACCCTCCGGGAACCGCGGGGAAGGAGCGTGGCCAGGGCCACCCCCGAGCAGGCGTCCGCCAGGGAGAATATGACGCCCGGATGAACCAGGCCCCTTTCGTCCCGGTGATGGTCCTCCAGCTCCAGGCCTATCCTGGACTCGCCAGGAGCGAGCTCCAGGACCCTCATCCCCAAAAGCTGGTAGTAGGGGGAATGGCGGGCCCTGTCCTCGATTATGGAGCGGAAACGCTCCTGCATGCTGGAAAACCCATTCAAGGTCCTTCTCCCTTCTGAACGGCCCCGGCCCCCGTCCAAGGAGGCCCCCCGGGATGCCCCCGTGAGCCTCAGACCACGTAACGGTAGAAGCCCTCGCCCGACTTGCGCCCGAGCTTGCCCGAATAGACCATCTGGCGCAATAGGGGGCAGGCCCTGTACTTGGGATCCCGGTAGTGGTCGTAGAGGATGTCCAGGATGTTGAGGAGGACGTCCAGGCCCATCAGGTCGGCGGTGGCCAGGGGACCCAGGGGATGGCCCGTTCCCAGCGTGACCGCCTGGTCTATGGCGCGGGCACTCGCCACGCCGTCGTGAAGGCACCAGATCGCCTCGTTAATCATGGACACGTAGACGCGACTCACGATGAACCCGGGCCAGTCCTTGGCCTCCACCGGCGTCTTGCCCAGGTTCCGCGCCAGCTGCAGCACGGTCTCCACCGTCTCGTCGCTGGTGTGGCTTCCTCTGATCACCTCCACCAGGGGCATCACCGGAGCGGGGTTGAAGAAATGCATCCCCACGAACCTGTCCGGCCTCCCGGTGCAATCGCCCAGGGGGGTGATGGGTATGGAAGAGGTGTTGGTGGCCATTACGACCTCCGGCCGGGCCTCGTAGCCCAGCCTGGAGAGCACCTCCTCCTTCACCTCCTTCCTCTCGCTGACCGATTCCAGGATGAAATCCGCCTCGGAAGCGGCTTCCCAGTCAACCCGCAGGGTGATCCTCTCCAGGGCCTCCTTTGCCTCCTCCTCGGATATGGCCCCCTTGTTCACCGCCTTTTCAAAGCCCCTTCGCACCAGCTCCAATCCCCTCTCCGCCAGCTCCATGTCCCGGTCCAGGAGGATTACCTCGTAACCCGCGCTGGAGAATAGCTGGGCAATGCCGCTACCCATCACTCCGGCTCCAGCCACCATGACCCTTTTTATCTCCATGCTTCCCCCTTCCCTCGCTGAGACTTCCTCCCCGGGCTCATCCGGGCCGCGTAACACTTACACCGGTGGCGCCGCCGCTTTCCCGGCGGTCCGATCGCCCACCTCATCAGTAAGAACCATCCGCAAGTAATTCTACCAACAGTAAACATGTTTTTCCCTCCCCATGGCGGCGAACGGATACGGATCGGACGATCAGAGATGCCGTTGGGAAGATGAACCCCTTTCCGCCGGACCAGCCTGCTCTGCCGGGACGGCAAGCGTCTATCCGCCCTCTGATGTATAAAACGCCTACCGGGGCGTTACGGCGCCAAGGGAACCCTCCCCCATCGAGATCACGGGTTCCGGGAACCCCCGCCGGGCTTTTTCCCAGGGGCCAGGCGACCAAAAAGGCGCGGGCACGATCCGGACGGCAAGTCCCCGTCCCCGTTCCACCCTGACCAGCGCCTTCCTTCCGCCCGAAACGACGGGGTCAAGGCCAAAACGCTCGGTCGCCCTCTCCTCCGAAGGCGAAGCGCCCATGTTCCACCCCGGAGGATGTGGGTAGAATTAAATAGGTTTCGGGAAAATGCCAATAACATGAAGGGAGGAGAGATGGGCGCGGATTTCCAACCCCGGGAACTGGAGCGGCTCGAGATCCTTTCGCTGGTGGACAACTTCATAGACCTCACGTCCATGGATTCCAACGAAATGGTGCAACGGGCGCTTCCCGTGAAGGACATGAAGATAAAGGGCAACGTCCTGGCCGAGCACGGATACTCGGCCCTGGTGAGGACGGAAGCGGAAGGAGAAAGCCACCTCCTTCTGTTCGACTTCGGCTACTCGGAAACGGCGGTGCCCTACAACCTGGAAAGGCTGGGCGTGGACCTGGGCGGGATCGAGGCGGCGGTGCTCTCCCACGGCCACCGGGACCACACGGGGGCCTTTTACCAGCTCATGGAAATGATTGACAATAAGCCGCTCCCGCTATACCTGCATCCCGATGCCTTCCTGAAGCAGAGGTATCTCAAATACGGCGATATCAAGGTGTTCTTCCCGGAGCTCGACAGGGAGAAGATGGAAAAGGCCGGGGCGGACGTCAGGGAGCAACCCACCCCCACCCTCCTGGCGGGCGGTACCGCCCTCTTCCTGGGAGAGATAGCGAGGGAGACGGAGTTCGAAAAGGGCATGCCCAACGCGTATTTCGCGGATGGCGAACAGGAGCGCTGGGACCCGGTGAGGGACGACACTTCGCTGGTATTCCTGGTGAAGGGAAAGGGTCTGGTGGTCCTATCCGGCTGCGCCCACTCCGGGATCGTGAACACGGTCCGCCAAGCCCAGAGGCTGACCGGCGTGGAGAAGGTCCACGCGGTGATGGGAGGTTTTCACCTCTCGGGCCCCGCCTTCGCGGGCATAATCCCCCACACCATAGAGGAGCTGAAGAAGATAAACCCTGACTTCTTGATACCGGCCCACTGCACGGGACACCGGGCCACGGTGGAGATGGAAAGGGCCTTCCCTAAAAAATTCATCCTTAACATGTCGGGCACAAGGATCATCTTCACGGGGAGCTGATCCCGGGCTTGGGAGGCGGTCGGTGCGGAAGGTGAAGCCCCAGAACCTGGGCCCTAAAGTCATCGCGCTGATTCGTGGCGGGGCTAAGTGGGTCTTTCTTGGAAGGTCCATCCTTGACATGCCTGGAAGTTACATCCTGGAAAATGTCGGGAACCGGGATAACTTCAGGAGTCCTTGATCCATCCGCCGCCGCAGTGTGCATGTTTCGCAAACACTGCGGTAGCCTCTAACCGCGGTATCCCCTCCAGCGGGCCACCTTCTCCACGATCCGGGGCAGGATCTCGCCTGTCCTTCCCACTATCCCCACGTCCACCAGGCCGGAAAAACAGCAGTGGGACGCGTTTATCTCGATGACCCTCGCTCCCGACTCCCGGGCGCGCGACGGTATGGTGTTGGCCGGAAAGACCTCGCCGGAGGTCCCCAGGACGAGCAGGCAGTCACAGGTCCTCGCCTCGTGGATGGCCTCCCCCATCTGCTGGACCGGTTCCCCGAACCCCACCACGTCCAGCCTGCACGGTCCCCCGCACCCGCATAGGGAGATCCTGGCTAACACGCCGGCGAGGTCGTTGTCGCGCAGGAGGCGCACCACCTCGCTCCCCAGGCCGAAAAGTTCGTCCTTTTCCATGAAAAACCTCCTGCCGCAGCTGAGGCACAGCATGCGGAAGGCGTTCCCGTGGACCTCTATGACCCTGGAGTTGCCGGCCCTGCGGTGAAGGTCGTCGATGTTCTGGGTGATCACCGACCTCAGTATCCCCATCCTCTCCAGGTCCACCAGCGCCCGATGGCCCGGGTTGGGCTCCGCCCTCTCCAGGACCACTATCATCTCCTCGAGGAAATCGGCAGCCCTGCCGGTGAAACCCGATCCCTTTGCCAGGGCGGAGAACACGTCGCCCCCTCCCAGCTCGTAGGGGTCGAAGCGGTCCCACAGCCCACCCGGATCGCGGAAAGTGGGGATGCCGCTTTCCTGAGAAACCCCGGCCCCGGTGAAGGCCACCACCCTTCCCGAGGAATTGATTATCTCCGCCGCTCTCTCCAGCTTTTCCTCCAGCTCTTCCCTCACTTCACGCCCCCCGTCCGCGGTCATCTCATTAGCCTCGAGCCATACTACAGATAACGTGATACAGGGTAACCGGGCCTTCCCGGCTGACAGTCCAATTTATTCCCTATGTTATCATCATTGCCGTCGCAGCCCCGATTCCACCTCCGCTGGACCCGGGCGCGAGCATCGATGGAGGCGCGATAAACTTGACGAGCTACCGGTGGCAACCCGACGAGTACGAGCGCTCCTCCTCCCAGCAGAAGAAATGGGGACTTGAAGTAATAGGCAGACTCAGGCTGAGGGGCGACGAGCGGATCCTCGACGTGGGATGCGGGGACGGGTACCTGACCGCCATCTTGGCCTCGCGGGTCCCCTCGGGCGAGGTGGTGGGCGTGGACGTCTCACCGGAGATGATAGAGCACGCCTCCCGCCGTTTTCCCAGGCAAAGACACCCCAACCTCCGCTTCGTGGTGATGGATGCCTCCTCGCTCTCCTTCCGGGAAGAATTCGACCTGGTCTTCTCCAACGCCGCCCTGCACTGGATCCCCGAGCACGGCCCGGTCCTCCGCGGGATAAGGGAGAGCCTGAAAAGGGGCGGGAGGTTCGTGGCCCAGATGGCCGGGAGCGGTAACGCCCACAAGGTGGCGGCCGCTCTCATGAGGGTGATGAGCCGCCCGGAGTGGGCGGGATACTTCCGGGACCTGCATGTCCCCTATCGATTCTTCTCCGACGACCAGTACCGGGCGCTCCTGGAGGAAAACGGACTTCGCCCCCTCAGGGTGGCTTTAATCGGGAAGGACATGGTCCACCAGGGCAGGGAGGGGATGGCGGGCTGGATACGCAGCACCTGGCTCCCCTTCACCCAGAAGGTGCCGGAGGGGCTCAGGGAGGAGTTCATAACCTCGGTGGTGGACGAGTACCTGGCGGAGTTCCCGCCCGATGGGGAGGGCCTGGTGCACGTGGAGGCGATCAGGCTGGAGGTCGAGGCGGAAAAGCCCTGATCTCGGCCGGCCCATCCCCTATCCACGGCGGCGCCAGCGCCATCCGTGGTATCAGGGCAAGGCCTGCCCTTCCCTGACCTCGTCGCCGAATATGAAGTACTTGACCTCTATGGCGTAGCGCTTCAGCTCCGGCCTGAAATCCGGATGGGCGATGCTTATCAGGGCCTTGGCCCGCTCCCTCGTGCTCTTTCCCTTGAGGTTGACCACCCCGTACTCGGTGGCCACGTACATCACGTCGGTGCGGGTCAGGGTCACCACCGCTCCCGGGCGCAGCTGGGGGACTATCTTCGACACCCTTTCCCCGGTCTTCTTGTCCACCGTGGTGGAATGCATCGCTATTATGGCCTTGCCTCCCCGCGACATCCACGCCCCCCGGGTGAAATCCACCTGCCCCCCGGTGGCGGTGTACTGGAAGGGTCCCAGGGACTCGGAACAGCACTGCCCCGTGAGGTCTATCTCCAGGGTGGAGTTTATGGCCACCATCTTGTCGTTCTTGGCCACGTTGTAGGGGTCGTTGTTGTAGCTCAGGGGAGTGAAGTATACCGCAGGGTTGTCGTCAAGCCACCGGTAAAGTTCGGCCGACCCGGCCGCGAAGAAGGCGTTGAACTGGTAACGGTGGAAGGTCTTTCGGGAATTGTCGAGGGCTCCCGCCTCGAAGAGCTTCATGATGGCATCGGGGAGCATCTCCGTGTAACATCCCAGGTGCCTCTTCTCCAGCAGGCACTCGCCTATGGCGTTGGGCACCGCCCCGATCCCCAGCTGGATGGTGGAACCGTCTTCCACCAGGGGGGCTATGTTCTCGGCGATGGCCCGGTCCACCTCCGTGACCGGCTCCGGCGGTATCTCGAACACCGGGTGGTGGTTCTCCACCACCGCCGTGGCCTGGGAGATGTGATAGAAGTTCTGCCCGTGCACGGTGGGCTGATGCTCGTTGACCTCGAAATACACCTCGTCGAAGCGGTCCACCACGTCCAGGAAATTGCCGGAAACGCCGGCGCTGAGATAACCGTTCTTGTCCATGGGGCCCACCTGGACGAAGACCTTCCGGTAGCCGGCGAACTCGGTGGCCAGCCTGGGAAGGTCGGAGAAGTGGAAGGGCGTGTGCACCGCTATTCCTTCCTGGAGGGCCTGCCGGTCTAAGGGGGTGGAGTAATAATTGTCGAAGAGTATGTGTCGGGTCATCTCCGCCCTGAGGACCTTGTGGGTCGGCGCGAGCAATATCAGCCCGCCGAAGGTGACGTTGTTGAGCTCCTCTGCCCGGTCGAAGAGGGCGCTCAGGAGGGCGTCAGGGGTGCAGGAACCGCTTCCACAGAAGATCTTGTCCCCGTCCTTGACCCTCTTGGCCACTTCCTCCGGGGTTGTGAGCTTGCGCTGGTACATCTCCTGCCACTTGTTCATCTCGGCCTCCTCCCTGCCAGACCCCGCCCAAAGACTTCCGCCCGCTAAACCTGGACGAACGGACCGGAACGGGCATTTAAAAAACTGGCGACCTCGATAGGGTTAGCAAGTCTTCGCCGGTACATGTCCTGTCCACTGTTCATCTCGGCCTCCTCCCTGCCAAACCCCGAAAGACCGTCCACGATAAAAACGGGGAAAAGCAACCCGATTAAGGCCGCGAAGAACACGTGGGGCTTGTCTTCACGCTAAGCCGCGAGCGCATCCCAGCCGAGACCACTCCCCCTTGATCTCTCGGGACCCAATGATTCCTCCCTCCCATAAAATGACCAGGGGTATTCTAATAAAAAAATACCAATACTTCAAGTCAGAAATATGGCCGCCGAACGCGCTGCCTCAGCGCTTGCCCACGAGAAGCCTTTTCAGGAGCATGGCGTCCATAACGGCGTAGCCCCTCTCGTCGTTATCGAAATAGCAGTAAAGGTCAAGGCCCACCCGCAGGTATCCTTCCATCCTGTCCAGCCAGGGCTTGAGCCCTTCTTCACCGTACCTCCCCTGGTACGGTCCTCCCGGGCCATGAAGCCTTACGTAGACGAAATCGGCGGTGACCACGGGGGGGGACACCGTCTCTCCCAGCTGGTACTGGCAGAAGGCCGATCCCGCCCTTTCCAGCTCGCGGTAGACCCCGGGGTCAAACCAGCTCGGGTCGCGGAACTCGAAGGCGTACCTGCGCCCCGCCGGAAGCAGCTCGAGGAATTCCCGCAGCCTGGGAAGGTTCACCCTCCAGCCAGGGGGGAGCTGGAAGAGAATGGGCCCCAGCCGGTCGCCCAGGATGCCCATCCTCTCCAGGAAGGTGGAAAGCGGGGCGCTCACGTCCCTCAGCTTCCTCATGTGGGTGATCAAACGGCTTCCCTTGACGGAGAAGACGAAGCCGTCGGGAACCGTTTCCTTCCACTGCCGCACCGCCGCCTCCCCGGGCAAGCGATAGAAGGAATTGTTGATCTCCACCGTGTCGAAACTGCGGCAGTAGAAGCCGAGTCTATCGCCCGGACGAAGTCCAGGGGGATAGAAAACGCCCCTCCAGTGCTCGTAATGCCAGCCCGAAGTTCCGATGCGGACCTCCATCCCACGCGCTACCGGGAAAGGATCTCTCAAGAACCGAACCCACCGGAGACCGGGCCTGCCCAAAAAGTCATCCCGTTCCCCGAAACCAGGCCGTAGATCGACCTCCCACCTACCATGATAGAACCGCAAGGAATAACGGGAGTAGCTCCTGGCTCCGACGAGAGAGCCCCATGGGGAGACGGTAGAGAAAGGGGAGGGAAGACACAATCTCTTGGCGAAATATCCCTGGTCAAACCGTGCGCTTTTAAGGGGCTCGTTGCGGGAGAAGGTAATGCCTAAATCCTGGATCGCGGGGCTTACGTCTCCTTGCTGCCTTTCCGCTTCTTGGGCGGCACCACGAACTCCCCTC
>JBBFMI010000066.1:0-8780 GCA_037478635.1 Candidatus Geothermincolales bacterium
ATAACCCCGTGATAAGTTCCCCGGGCGGGGACAACGCCGTGACGGGACCCCCGATGGACGATTGTCATGCTCGAGCCCGATTGTGGGAGCGGAAGTTAGGGGTCCCATCCTCGAATATGTGCACATTTCCCGCTCGCTCTTTTTATCAGGCTTTTCCTTACTTGAAAGGCATGCGGCACGAGCTTGTAAAGATAAGAAGCGGCCATAACACGGATCCCTTGATTGTTTGTATTGCTGTTTCCCGGGGCATTTTATATAATCCGACTTGTTAAGTTTCGAAAGCCCCCGTAAGATTTCCTCGTCAGATCCCCCTGGTATTTACAAGTTATATATCTTGACATACTTATATAACTATTTTATTATTCTCCCGCTTGCCTGGACTCGTGGGGCGCATAGGTCTGAGCGGGGGAAAGGGTACGTGGCCGAGATCATAGCCGAAAGATATGCCCTCCTCGAATTCCGAGGGGACAACGGCCTTTCCAGGTCTTACCTGGTCGAGGACCTTCTCCTACAGCGCAGGGCCTTCATGAAGATCTTCCCGCTCCTCGAGGAGACGGGCCTTGAATACCTTAAGGCCGTCACCTTGGCCAGGGATATGGGCATACCATCCCTTCTTCTTCCCGAGGAAGCGGGCATCCTGGATGATGATGACGGTGATCCGGTTATCTATGCCTTGTACCCTGAACTCAATGAACCTTCCCTGGAAAGGTATCTCGCCCTCGGATTCGAGATGAGCGGCCCTGAAGCCCTGAGGATCTCCCGGAAGGTCCTGGAATGCCTCGAGGAGATGCACTGCAGGGGATTGCTCCACCTGTTCGTCAACCCGAGGAACGTGCTGTATCGCCCATCGGGCGAGGTCCTTTTAAAGGACGCGTGTCTACGGGGTGGATTCCTGCCCGTGGTCGTCGAGAGACTTGTCCGGCCCGAGGTTTCGTTTTTCAGCCCCCGACTGATGGATGGGATGGCTCCCGGTCCCTCGGATGACCTCCATGCCGCCGGCTTGCTGTTCCGCTGGCTTTCGGGGTACACGCTCCCGGGTCCCGAGAGGAAGCTGCTGGATGAACTCTCGGATCACCTGCTTTCGGCCGCCGACGGAAGAAATATCGAGCCCGGGTTTCTCGCGGAGACCCTCGGCCTTCTCGATGAAGGACGCAAGGGCATGACATGCCATTGCGGAATCGATGGCAAGGAAACCCCCTCAACAACGGGCAGTATTGACTTTCCATTTGTTGGGAAAGTCGCGAAAAAGCCCGAGGATAAGGTCGGCCGGGATCGCTTGGATGCTTCTTGCGTCGCGGAGGACGTCGCGCCGCTGGAATATGGATCATGGCGTCCCGAGGAGATCGAGCCACGGATGCGGGAGCGGGGGAGTGACCGTGGCCCTGCTTTTCCGACCGGTCCAGAGAGGGACGCAGGAAAGCGCCTTTCTTTCGGCAGGTTAGTCCGCGTGGTCATCCCGGTCTGCCTCCTTATCGCCGCTCTTTTGGCGCTGGGATCCCTTTCGTTCGTCCGGCATGGCAGGCGCGGCACGTCCCTTGTCGAGGCGTTGTCCTCGGCCGATGCGGGGATCGAGGGACCGGTTGTGCCAGAAGGGGAAGCCACGAGGGTTTCCGGGGCGATCGAGGACCACGGGTCCGGAGGCACCCCGGCATTGACTCCCCCGGGGGAAGGCGAGCTGGCCTCGGGTGAGGGGGAAGACGCGGGGGCGTCGTCGGCTTCGGCCAGGGAGCCGGCTTCTGGAACCGGGATGGTAGGCGGAGGTGACGCGTCCGGGGTGAAGGTTCCGGCCACCTCGGATGGCAAGGCAGCCAATCGGCCTCCCGTCGCCTCGTTCACCCTCTCGCCAGGGGGTGGTCCTTCTCCCCTCAGGGTTCTGTGCGATGCCTCTGGCAGCTACGACCCGGATGGACGTATCGTCGCCTGGCGATGGAGTTTCGGCCTGGAGGGAAAGCAGGTTTACTGGGTAGCCGAGAGCCAGGTCCTTCCCGCCAGGGTACCCGTTACGCTGACCGTCACCGACGATGCCGGGGCAAGCGCTACCACGACCATGTACGTGGTCCTCTATTAGGGCTTGCGGGATGATCGGGGCATGGAGAAGCGCGGCCGTTTTCGGAAAGGGACGAAGGGAGAGGTAATGTCAAGGCTTCTGCATGGGAAATAGGCGGCAGGCAGGTTTTGAGACGAGGTTCGCGGGATGTGGAATGGCGAAGCATGGTTTTTGGGATGTTCCAGGGGGTGGTGACTGCGCGGGAAAAGGTCTCGTGACGTTTTTCTGGGTTTCCCTCGTTTCTCGAGAGGCGAGAAAACGTCCGTGCACAAGTGACAGGAATAGGACCCTGGGCTTCCAGGGACATGGATTCGAGTGGTAGAACGCGACGAGGAAGGAGTGGTCATGGAGTCTGCAAGGGTTAAGAGATCGATGTTGGCTATCGGCATCCTTGCTCTCTTGCTCGCTTCATCTCTCGGTGGGGTGATGATCGCCAGGATTTTCTTCCCGGGCGAAGCCAGGGCCTACGGCTCCAAGGGAGTGGGGGCCCTTCGATGGTATTTCGCCGAGGGATACACCGGACCGGGTTTCGAGGAATGGATTCTTATTTTCAATCCGCCGAAGGAAATAGGGGGTAGTGGTAGGGTAGCTATGGTCAGATTGGGATATTATGGCAATAATGGCTTGTTGACCCATTCTTATGTCCAATTGGAACCAGGATGTAGAGCTACTGTCAATGTAAACGAAGAGTTATCGAAGGTTAATTACAAAGGCGATGTTTCAATTGTAGTTCTTTCAACGGAAAACAATGCGCCAATAATTTGCGAACGGGCCATGTACTACAACTACAAGGGCATCATCACCGGGGGAAGCCAGGTCCTGGGGTACCAGGAGGCGGAGCTCGACTGAGGGGGATGGGAAGTGGGCGGAAAGAGGGTTTCGCTGCTCTTGTTCATCCTGCTCTCCATCTTGATCCATGCCTTCCCGTTCCGACCTGGCCGGGCGGTCTCCTACCCGGGGCCGGGCGATGGATACAGGGGTTGGACGGGGGAGGTCATCCTGCCCATGGAAAACCCCCACCACGTCCAGGTGGCCTCGGCCGGCGGGTATCTCTACCTGGTGGCGGACAACGGAAGCGACGTCTATTTCTACCGGGCCACGGACCGGGAAGGGCTGGCCTTTGGGGCGGGGACGCTCATGGACCGGGTGCAGCGCAGGGAGGCCCGGGACCCTTATCTAGCCGCATGGGGGAAGTACGTGGCGGTGGGATGGAAGGAGTTCAACGACACCCGCTGGTCTCACGTCATCGCCTTCTCCTCCGACTACGGCGCCACCTGGACCAAGTACTACGACGGGAGCCAGACCACCTACGACAACTACGAGCCCCATCTATGGTACGCGGGCAACAAGGTCCACGCCGCCTACGTGTCCAACTACCCGGGCCGGCTGGAGGTCTATTACAAGCGTTTCAACCTGTCCGGCCAGATGGAGCTGGTGACCTGCGTCAGCGGGGATTCCGACGGGGTGCCCGCCACCCAGCCCTGTATCGAGGCGGAGTCGGCCGACCACGTGAGCGTGTATTACGTCCGCCAGTCGGGCCCACCCAACCCCATCTGGCAGGCCTGGACGGAGAACGGCGGCTCCACCTGGTATTCCAACGAGATCATCTCCACCCAGGGATACCTCGACCTTTCCTGGCCGGAGGTGGACGTGTGGATGGAGGGCCAGGAGAGGAGGGCCATGGTGGTGGCGGACGCCCGGGACGTGAACACGGGGGATCATAAGATCTACTATTCTCGCTACTACATGAATTTGTGGGAAAAGAACAAGCTGGTGGCCGAGCTCGGGGACAGGTTCGCATATCCGCAGATCGCCACGAATTCGAACAAGATCCTGATCGTTTACAGGCAGTCCGGCGGGACGTTTGGCCTTGAGGGAGGGGGGAGGATAAACACTCACACGGGTGAGTTTAATTCCTGGAAACACGTCGACGACCTGTTCTTTAACAACCTTTCCTATGACCAGCCGGGCAGCATTGACGCCTGCAGCGACGGCACCAGGTTTTACGCCGCCCAGGCGGGCACCGGGAGCGCTCCCTTCAACCGGATACTGGTGAAAAGGGAGGACGACAAGGACCCCGCGGTTTCCCTCAAGGACCCGGGAAAGTACCAGCGGGATTCTTTCTACCTCAAGGCGGAGGCCAGCGACGATTTCACCGCCTCCGGCGCCGATATGCTGGGCCCGAAGCCGTTCGACCAGGCCTATGACAAAGGCATTGTCTACGCCGAGTTCCGCTACCGTTTCAAGAACGGGACCTGGCAGCTCCTCGCCACGGATGACGCGCCTCCCTGGGAAGCGAAATTCGACGTGGTGGGCAAGAGCGACGGCGAGTACGATTTCTGGTTGCGGGCCTATGACACGGCCGGTCGATACGCTGATGCTTACCTGGGTGGAAGCGAATCTTCCGACGGGATAATCCTGGATCGTACGCCGCCCCAGGCGTCGCTCTCGGTTTCACCTCCGGACGGGGAAAACGGGTGGTACAGGGCCCAACCCGCAAGTGGCCCGGTGGTGACCGGGACCGACTCTTTGTCCGGCGTGCAGCAGGCTTTCTATCGCTTCGGCGATGCTTCCCCCTGGTCCATCTGCGACGGGAAGTTGACCCTGCCCTCGGGCGTCAACACCATTTATTATTACGTCACCGACAGGGCTGGAAATTCATCCCAGGTGAAGTCCCAGGTCTTCAGGCTCGACCTGGATGACCCGGAAGCCACTATCGTTTCTCCTTCCCCCGGGGGACATTTCAGGGATCGCCTCGAAGTCTCGGCCTCGGCGCGGGATGGCACTTCGGGGGTGGCCTGCTATCGTTGGTTCGTGGATGGCAGGATGCTCGTGGAGACGCAGGTCGATTCCACGGAGCTCGACCTCTCCTCCCTGTCCGACGGAGCTCACTCGCTGGAATTGGAGGTAAAAGACGCGGCAGGGAGGGTCAAGCGCACCCTGCCGGTGAACTTCTTCAAGGATTCCAGGCCTCCTACAGCGTCCCTTGTCAATCCGCTGGATGGCTCGATGGTGAGGGGAAGGGTCACCTTGAGGGCCGATGTCTCCGATAACCTGTCCCTGGACAAGGTCACTTTCCTGGTGGACGGCAAGGAAGTGGGGACGGTGAAGTCCGCTCCCTTTACCGTCACCTGGGATTCCTACCAGGTACAGAACGGGGAGCACGAGGTCGAGGTTTTGGCATGGGATAAGGCGGGCAATCGTAGCTCTGGACCGTCTTCGTCGCGGGTCCACGTGGCCAATAACCTGGTGGAGACGGCTTACTTCGCCGAGGGCTGCACCCGGGATGGCTTCGATACCTGGCTCTGCCTTCAGAACCCCTGGAGCCAACCGGCGGAGGTGCACGTTAGCTACATGATGGAAGGAGGCCTCACCGCGCAACGCAGCTATTTTGTTTCTCCCAGGAGTAGGTACACGGTGATGGTGAACCGGGAGGTGGGCGCTGGACACGACGTGTCCATGAAGGTGGCCTCGAGCCTGCCGGTGGTGGCCGAGAGGCCCGTCTACTTCCTTTACCAGGGGATGTGGGACGGTGGCCACAACGTCATGGGAGCCCTGCGCCCCGAGACCCGCTGGTACTTCGCCGAGGGCTGCACGCGAACCGGGTTCAGCCAGTGGTTGTGTTTCATGAATCCCGGCGATGCCGAGGCCAGGGTGAAGGTGCATTACCTCACCGAGAGCGGCCTTAGGACGGAAAAGGAATACCGGGTGCTTCCCCGGGCCCGCTTTACGGTCAACGTCAATCAGGACGTTCCCCGCCAGCACGACCTCTCCGCCCTCGTGACCTCGGACCGCCCCATAGTCGCGGAAAGGCCCATGTACTTCCTTTACGGGTCCACTCTCGACGAGGGTTCCTGCGCCATGGGAGTGAACAGGGCTGGCTGCTCCTGGTACCTGGCGGAGGGGTGCACGAGACCGGAATTCGACACCTACATATGCCTGTTCAATCCCTCCGACAGGAGCGCGGATGTGCGCGTTCGATACATGATGAACGGCGGGTACACGGCCGAACAGGTGCTCACCCTCCCTCCCATGATCCGAAAGACCATAAAGGTGGACGATGTGGTGGGCGATGGATGGGATGTTTCCGCCGAGGTCACGGGAAACGCCCCCATCGTGGTGGAGCGTCCCGTGTACTCGCTTTACCGGCAGAGATATCCAGCCGGGGATACCATTTCGGGATACAGCTACGATCCATGATGGTCGGAGCTGGTGTCGCGCCAGGGGCATTGGAGAGTAGGGGCGCCAAGGTGCCGCGCCCCTTTCTCGTCTTTGGTCGGATTTACCGGTGTGTGCCTGGCCTTTCAGTTGACTTATCCCGTAATATGTATTATAAATGCGACAAGATATACATCTTGTAAAAGAAGGGGGATATCCATGGCGGTTAAGATAATAAGCACCACCGAGCTGAGGTCCAAGGCCGCTGACCTGGTCATCGGCTTGAGGAGCGGCGACAGTTTTCTCATCCAGCATTATAACGACATCGTTGGCTATATAACCCCGGAGATACCCGAGGAACTGGTCAAGAAGCTGGGGGTAAAGAAGCTCAAGCGGGCGACTTTCAAGTCCCTGGAGTGAATTAGGCGCCGGTTCTTCGGGATCCGGTAAAAGAGAAGCGGGCAGGTTAGAGTTCACCTCTATCCTAAGGGCAGCGCTTTCCCGGTTTGATGTGCGCTCGATCCGGGGCGATTTCCAGCATCTTCTCGTTAAAAAGCCGGTTCTTTCCTCGGGATCACGTCGCCCCGTCCTTTAGCGGCGTGAAGGGCATGGCTTTTTCTGTCCAGACTTCTTCCGCGATATTCCATCATCTGTCCGGGGTGTTTTTCCGCTCTATATAGCCGATGAAGGGAGGAGGCCCACGTGAAGGAAACCGGTCCTTGCGGATCCCCTATTGTGGATGTTTGGCAAAGAGGGAGGAGGTTTAGGGAAGAAGGGCAGTCCACCGTGGAATTCGCGTTGTTGCTGCCCGCCCTTTTCCTCGTCTTTATCCTCTTCGCCCAGGCGGTTTTGGTTCTCCACGCTCGGCTGGCGGTGGCGGCCGCGGCGCGAGAAGGAGCCAGGAAGGGAGTGGAGACGGGAGACTTAAGGGCGGTGGAGGAGGCGGCTCGCCGGGCCGCTGTCGGCCTGGATAAGGGGAGGCTGGTGGTGAGGATGGAGGAAAGCGCGAGGAAGAGGGGAAGCTGGGTGGGGGTAGAGGTGGAGTACCCGGTACCGGTGATCTTTCCCCTGGTGAACGGCCTGTTACCAGAGTTCAGGGTCAGGGACCGTTCCGAGATGCGGATCGAGAACGATCGATTGACAAGATGAATGTCTTGCCGATTTCGGGATTGGGCCGAATCCCTCTATCCGTTACCAGTTTACAGGCGCCGCGGGGAAAGAGAGCGCGATTACCGGCATCAAGGGACTTGTGCGCTTAACACTTACATTTTCTTCCACTTTCCCGGTCGGCCTTCGGGCGATTCGTGTCTTGCGGGAACGACCGCGAACGAAGACCGGTTAAAGAGCGCCCCGGATGGCCATCGAGTGGCCGGGGCTCTGGATCTGGGGGATACCGGCTCTCGAGACGTTCTCCCTAATGCTTGGGATGCGGATCTACTGGGATTCCCCTTCCAAGATTTACCGTTATGGAGGTGACGAAGGACATGAACATAAAGGGGATTCGGGCAGGACTCCACGAGGAGATTTCCTTTAAAGCCGGGATTATGCGGCAGGATGGGGGTATGACCGTGGCGGCCGCCTGCCTTTTCGCCTTGATGCTTATCACCGGCCTCTTGATTTTCGACGTTGCGAACGTGTACGTAGCTAGGGCCAGGGCGAAGAGCGCTGCCGACGCGGCGGCAAAGGCCGCCGGAATGGAACTCACGCCCCTCTTCGGAGTGGGTAGCGAACCGGAGCGGGCGGCAAGGGAGTACGCCCAACGCCACGGGTGCCGCCTGGAGGAGGTGTCGGTGGGCGAAGAGGGAAGGTACCGCTGGGTCCAGGTGAAGGTGGCCAGAAAAGTAGATTCCATCCTCATTCCCACCCTGGCGGGGGAAGTCCACGCCTCTGCCCGCTGCTACCTGGATCTGCAGGCCATGACCGCCCCAGCGGAGCATGCCACGAGATGAACGTGTCTGTCCGATATGGTTTATATCATTCACACAAGGCTCATAACTGTTATTGGCCACACCGGCTTTTTCCGGCTGTGTACCGTAGGGAAGCACGTTGGAAAGAGGAGGAGGCAAGGTGAAGGGGACTTTTTCGTTCTGAGACTCTTACGGGTTGTCCTATGATTGTGAAAGCTTCACGTACATAGATTGCGGAGGCCTTCACAATCTTTTCTCATCGGCTATGCGGAAAGCACCATGTTACTAGGTAACAGAAAAGGAAGAGCTCTTCTCGGATTAAGAAAGTTTTCGTGTTCCCGTTAGTCGTTAGGATAGTACAACCAAAATTGTGTAAATCCATAACATGCCATGGCTCCCTCACGTGGTTCATGCTCCTTTCGTTTTCACCTCCACTGGTTTTAGTACGAGGTCCTCGGACAGAAGGTCTATGTCCATGTAGCGCTTCTTCTCCCAGAGCCTCTCCTCGGTCCATTTCAGCCTGGCCGCTGCGAGCATGAGAAAGGAGATGAGGTCGAAAAAGGCCCCCACCACCTGGGAGCGCCTGCGCACCTTAAAGGAAGAGCCTCTCCAGGGGACTTTCGGAAGGATGTGGCGTAAGCGCTTCCTGGGATAGGAGTAGAAGGCAA
>JBBFMI010000067.1:0-3990 GCA_037478635.1 Candidatus Geothermincolales bacterium
GGCCGCGGGATTGCTGGGCGCCGCCTTTTCCCGCACAGGGAGGCCAGTCCCGGTGGGAGTGGTGAACCTTGACCGCCCCACCGAGGAGGTCCTTTGGTTCGGGGGTAGGGTGGAAGACCATTCCGCGGCCGTTGAGGTGTTCCGGCAGAGCGTGGGTTCGCCCACGCGATTGGGAGGGGAGGAACAGGCCATAAAAGCCCTGGAGGAGGGCCTGGTGAACGCGGCGATAGGGCCGCGGGCCGGGGACGGGTGGTGGGGAGGTGTCCTGGACGCCGACCGCGGCGGGGTCTTCCTCAAGGAGATCAAGAGGATCCTTTCCCCGGCGTTGAGCCTGGAAGGGCCGGAGGAAGCCGACGAGGCCTTGGGACGCGGGGACGCGTTTCTCGTGGCGGTGAGGGGCGATTCCCTGCCTTTCCTGGGAGAGGGATTTTGGCACGAGGGGCAAAACCTCGATGCCGCCGCGCTGGCCGAGACCTTCGCCGGTGGGGCATGCGAACTGCGCCATCTCGGGAATATCCGGGAGGCGAAACAGTGGCTGTCGTCGGGAAGGGTGGACGCCGCGGTGGTGCTTCCGCCCGGCCTGGTCCATTCCCTTAAGTTGATGGACGACACCGCGTCCCTGAGGATCTTGGTGGACCGGTCCAACCTGCTCAAGGCCCAGTTCGCCGAGGCGGGGGTCAGGGACATGCTCTCTCGCCTATCCGAGGAAGCGGTCAGGCAGAAGATGAAGGCGGTGGTCTCAGGCCTGCAGGTGCTGATACGGGGAGGAGATTTCTTCGGGACCGAGGTCACCGGGCTGGCGGAGCTCAGGAAGGACCTGGAGAAGGTCAGGGGGGCGGTCCGGGACCGGCCGGAATTGGCTTCCGCCCTGGATCGGAGCCTGGGGCTGGCGGACGCGGTGATGAGGGACCTGGATGTGGCCGCCGACTACCTTCAGGGAACCGCCCTCCCGGTTCAGCTCCAGGTGAACACCATCTCGGGAAGGCCGCTATCCGCCAAGGACGCCGCCATCCCGTCCCTGGTGGTCCTCTCCCTTTTGTGGACGGGGCTCCTCTGCGGCGCCGCCCTCATGGCCTGGGAAAGGGAAGAGGGGATGCTGGAGAGGGTTTCCATGACCGGGATATCCTCCCGGGTGCCGATGTACTCCAAGACCGTCCTTTCCGGCGCGGTCGTCTTCCTGTTGGCGGTGGTCCTCTTCCTGCTTTCCTCTTTTATCCTGGGGACGCCATGGGATCAGGTAGGGCTCGCGGTGGCAGCGCTGTTCATCGGCTCCCTCTCGATATCCGCGCTGGGTTCGGTGGCGGGAACGGCGGTGGAGGAGGTCCCGGCGGCCATGATGGCCGGGGCCATGATCTCCTTCGTCCTCCTTTTCCTCTGCGGGGCCGTTTACCCCCTGGAGCAGATGCCCACCTTCCTTCGCTGGCTCGCCTGGCTTTTCCCGCCCACCCACGTGCAGCAGGTGCTCTCGAGGGCTATGCTCCAGGGGAAGGGCTGGTCAGACTCGTGGCCCTCCCTCCTGGCCATGGTCATCCTGGGGATCTCGTTCGCCTCTGCCGCGTCCCGCCTGTGGTCGAGGGCAGGCCGCGGGTGAGGGGGAAGCCGGGGGCGATGGAAGATCGGCATGGCCGGTTACCAGCGAAAAGGCGAGGGCGCCAGGGTGCCGTTGTGTTAGAATTACCCGTAGTCCTGGAGTTGGAAGGGGGTAGGCCATGACTTATTTCAACCCGGTAGAGGTACTGGACAGGGAGAAGCTGCAGGAACTCCAGCTGGAAAGGCTCAGGAACACGGTAGACCGCCTTTACCGGCAGGTCCCCTTTTATCGCAAGAGGCTGGACGAGATCGGATACCGACCCGGGGACATAAGATCCCTGGAGGACCTCAGGCGGTTGCCCTTCACCACCAAGGACGATTTGCGGGACAATTACCCCTTCGGGCTGTTCGCGGTGCCGCTTCGGGATATAGTGAGGATCCATGCCTCATCGGGGACTACCGGGAAGCCCACCGTGGTGGGATACACCGCCGGGGATTTGAGGACCTGGGCGGACCTGGTGGCCCGGACCATAGTGGCGGCCGGGGGCACGAAGGAGGACATCGTGCACGTGGCCTACGGGTACGGGCTCTTCACCGGGGGGTTGGGACTGCACTATGGAGCGGAGCTGCTGGGGGCTACCGTGCTCCCCATGTCAGGGGGCAATACCAAGAGGCAGGTCCGCCTGATGGTGGACTTCGGAAGCACCATCCTGTGTTGCACCCCCTCTTATGCCCTCAATATCGCCGAGGTCATGGAGGAGATGGGGATCAGCAAGGACGACATCAAGTTGAAGGCGGGCATTTTCGGGGCGGAGCCCTGGTCGGCGGAGATGCGGGTCCAGATCGAGGAACGCCTGGGCCTTTCGGCCCACGACATATATGGCCTTTCCGAGCTGGTGGGTCCCGGGGTATCCATAGAGTGCCAGGAGAAGAACGGCCTCCATATCTTCGAGGATTGCTTCATCCCCGAGATCATAGACCCGGCCACCGGAGAGGTCCTCCCGCCCGGGGAAAAGGGCGAGCTGGTCTTGACCAACATCAACAAGGAAGGCATGTCGCTCCTCCGGTACCGCACCCGGGACATATCCCGGATCATCGCGGAACCATGCCCGTGCGGAAGGACCCATGTGCGCATGGAGAGGGTAACGGGCCGGACCGATGACATGCTGATCATCCGGGGCGTGAACGTGTTCCCCTCCCAGGTAGAGGCGGTTTTGATGCAGATCCCCGGATTGAGCCCCCATTACCAGCTGGTGGTGGACCGGGTGGGGAGCCTGGACGTGTTGGAGGTGCAGGTGGAGGTCTCGCCGGAGATATTCTCCGACGAGATCAAGCAGCTTGAATCCCTGCAACAGAGGATAGCCGACGAGATCCAGAGCTATCTCGGCATAGGGGTCAAGGTCCGTCTCATGGAGCCCCGCTCCATCCAGAGGAGCGAGGGGAAGGCGGTGCGGGTGATCGACAAGCGGAAGATATAGGAGGTGGGAGGGGTGAAGGTCAGGCAGATCTCCGTTTTCCTCGAGAACAAGTCCGGACGCCTGCTGGAGGTGTGCCGTTGCCTGGCAAAGGCCGGGATAAACATCAGGGCGCTGTCCATAGCCGAGACCGCGGATTACGGGGTCCTCCGCCTCATCGTGGATAAGCCGGACCAGGCGATGGAGACCCTGAGCCGGGAGCTGTTCACGGTGAGCGAGACCGAGGTCATCGCCGTGGAGGTGCCCGACCGCCCGGGTGGACTGGCCGAGGTGTTGCAGCCCCTCTACGAGGCGAACGTGAACATCGAGTACATCTATTGCTTCGTGGAGAAGAGCGGCGAGAGCGCCCTGGTGGTGTTCAGGGTGGAACAGATCGACCAGGCCATAGGCGCACTCCAGAGGGCCGGCTTCAGCGTCCTTCCCGGCGAGAAGGTCTACAGCATCTGATCCCGGAACCCGGGATCCCCTCGAGCAGCGCCGGTTCCGTTGGAGGTGCAGGAACATGGCCGTTTATACTGCCAGGATCGAGCTATCGACCAGGGGCAACGCGGAGATCATAGACATCACCAGCAGGCTTCACGAGGAACTCTCGCGCCTCCCGGTCAAGAACGGGATAATAACCGTGTTCGTGCCCGGCTCCACGGGAGGCATCCTTACCCTGGAATACGAGCCTGGGCTCATC
This sequence comes from Candidatus Geothermincolales bacterium, assembly GCA_037478635.1. Classification (GTDB taxonomy): domain Bacteria; phylum Actinomycetota; class Geothermincolia; order Geothermincolales; family RBG-13-55-18; genus JACVJK01. The sequence continues at coordinate 3,688 of JBBFMI010000067.1, forward strand.
GGCGACCTGCAGGAGGCCTTCGAGAGGCTTGCCCCCAGGGGCGTTCCCTATCGCCACGACCGGGCCTGGGGAGATGGAAACGGGCACTCCCACGTGAGGGCGAGCCTGGTGGGGCCTTCCCTGACCGTGCCGTTCGTGGATGGACGGATGACCCTGGGGACCTGGCAACAGGTGGCCTTCGTGGATTTCGACAACCGCCCCCGCCGCAGGAGTCTGGTCGTCCAGGTAATGGGGGAATGAGGAAGGGCTTTTCGGAGAGGTGACGCCGAAAAACAGCGGCAGGGCTCGACGCAATGTTCGTGG
>JBBFMI010000067.1:4000-8728 GCA_037478635.1 Candidatus Geothermincolales bacterium
GCAGGCAGAGAAAGACCCCGTTCCTTTTACGGGTGACCGCTTATTACGCGGGACTTTTCGCGTTGTTCGCCCTCTTTTACCATCCCTGGATCGAGGATTTCACCGGAAGGCAGCTGCCAGGCCCGGGCAGGACGGCTGCGACCGCGCTTCTGCTCCTTTCCTATCTGGTGATGGCCTCGCTTCCCGCCCTGGAATGGTCCCGCAGGGGGATACATTCCTCGTTCTTCTCCCGGGGCCTGGAGGCCTACCTGGTGTTCTTGGGGGTTTTCCTGGTGGGCTGGGGGCTGGCCCGGATGCTGGGCTCCGGGGTCAGCCTCCAGTCGGCCCTGGGCCTGTTGGAGGGATTTCCCTGGTTCATCCCCGGGGCCTTTGCCTTGTTCCTTTCATTCATGTTTTTCTCCTATCTCGGCACCAAGGCCGTGCCCGCTGGGAGGAGAAGGGGGAGGTCGACCTGAGGGTTGCCACGACGGGCGAACGTCGACCGAAGGGGGAACAGCAAGGGTTTTAAGGCAGAGGTCAGATCCGAGGGCTAGGCCTCGAGCGGCGAGGTTGCCTTCTTGTCCCGGTGGAAGATCTCGTCCTCTTCTTTTCCTTTTCCGCCCGGCGGGCCGCTTTTTCGGTGGCCATCCTGTCCAGCCCTTCCATCATGGATTTTATAAACGCCACGGCCAGCCTCAGGGAGCGGAGATCCACGTTCAGGTGGTCATCGCCCGATTTCAGGTGGTTCTTCGTACGACCACCTTCCTCGACGCAGGAAACCGTCATGGCCTTTACGCCCCGGTTCAATGCTTGGAGGGCTTCTCCGGGACAGGGGTTTCGTCGCCGGGGCGGAAGGAAGCGGATGTGGGTCTTGGAGACCCCTTCTGCCAGGGATAGGAGCACCCGGTCGGCCTTGAAGGGCCAGACCCTTCCTTCCTTCCGGAAGGAGGCGGGGGAGCCTCTCCCCACTTCGTCCACCACCAGGATCCGGGCCTTCCTGAGTTCCTTGCGGTTTTTCCTGAGAAACCTGCGCAGCCCCATGGCTCCGGGTTGGGAGGCGCCGCTGAACAGGATCCATATGTCGGTGTGAAGGAACGGCCTTTGGGACAAGATACGTGCCAGCTGCATGACCACCGCCACGCCCGAGGCGTTGTCGTTTCCGCCCGGGGTGGCCCGCCTCTGAGCCGCGCGATCGAGATATACCAGTCCCGTGGATGCGGGGGCCGGGAGCAGGATCAGGCTGAGTTCCCAGATCAGCATGAGCGTCTCCCTTTTAACCCTCAAAAGGTATCCCCCGAAGAGCAGTATCTGGACGAGGAAGAGGATGGTGATGGCGGGAAAGCAGAGGCGCAGGAGCGCTCGCGTTACCCCTTCCAGCAAAGGGTTGTCCGGAAAGAAGGCCAGGGGCGAGTCGATGTGGGCCACCAGGACCAGGGTCTCTTCCGCCTTTCCCCGGGACCGGATGGTGGCTGACACGTTCGCGGACAGCCGGTGGGCCTGCCACCTGACGAAGGGGTTCCTCCCCATGGCGTCGGCCAGTATGAAGAGGTAACCAAGGGTGACCGCGAGAAACGAGACGGGCGCCTTCCAGGGATACAGTAGGACCCCCAGGACGGGTGCGAGGAGGACTATGGCCTTGCCGTAATAGGGGTTGGTCGGGGAAAGAAAGCTGTCCGGTTCTGGTCGTAGGCCCATCGCCCTCAGCTCCCTTTCCAGGTACCGGGCGGATTTCCTTTCCTGGTGACTTCCTGCCGGTCTTGGGCCTATATCCCGGCTCAGCCTCACCAGGGGTTCTAAGAGGGTTCCCTGGATGGTCCTGGAGCCGGGAAAATCCTCCCGTGCCGCCCTGGCAATGGGGTTGGAAGGTGCGATGCCCCCCTTCTCAGGATTTCCCGTCCCTTTCATCTCAGGATCGGAGCCCCTTGTGCGGTGCCGAAAGAAATCGGATGTCTTCCTTCAAGACCGGGGGCCGGCCGAAGAACCTCCGGCCATCCCCTACTGTGCTGGCGATTCCCGAATATCTTAATATTTATTTCGCTGACCGACCATAAAATTCCGCTCGCTGACCGACCACAAAAGACCGTTGGCATCGACCATGGAGATCTCGGGTCCTATTCCTACCTCGTCCTGAATGCCTCTTCCTGAAAGGGGTTCCGTTTCCTCCTTAAGTCCCAGAAGTTCGAGGGCCTTCCGACGCTACCGGCAGGCTCTCCCCGTGGCAGGTTTATCCATAGAAGCTGAACGGGGAATGGCAAGTGCTCTGGGAAGGTGAGCGTCATCGCCCCCAGTGGTCCGCGGCCGAACGAGGAATGAGGATAGATCAATGAACTGCTCGTGTCGTTCGGCCTCGCGGGGATCTCGCTTAAAGAGGCATGGCGAAAGGGACGGGCAACCCATCAGGCACCCCCAGATGCCCCGCTCTGGCCTTCGAGAAGTGACGATCGCATCGCGTACCTTAAGCCGTCCCTCAGGGTGGTCTAAAATAACCTTATCCGGATGGTTGACCTGAATGATCGTCGGATGAAGGGGGTCGGAGCGGAGAGCGGAATCCGGGGGGATGCGAGTTGGAGGATCGATGGGAGATGCTCGAGTCCAGGCTGGAAGCACTTCGGCGAAAGATCGAGGAGCTCCGTGGTCGCGCGGATCTGGACGAGGTGACCACCCTTTCCGAGCTGGAGTCGGCGTTGGACGAGCTGGAGGAGATCGGGAGGCTGGTGGAGGAAGGCGGCAGCAGAGGATGAGCGGCGGCAGGTTGATTGACAGCATAAACGGGCCCGGGGACCTGAAGGGCCTGGGCTATGCCGACCTTTGCCGGTTGGCCGGGGAGATCAGGGAACTCATCCTCGAGGTCACCTCCCGGGTGGGGGGCCACCTGGCCTCCAGCCTGGGAGCGGTGGAATTAGCTATCGCGGTGCACCGGGTCTTTGACAGCCCTAAGGACCGGATACTCTGGGACGTGGGGCACCAGGCCTATGCCCACAAGATCCTGACCGGGAGGAGGACGGAGTTCCTGAACCTGCGTCGCAGGGGAGGCATCAGCGGCTTCCCCAGGAGGGAGGAGAGCCCTCATGACGTGATGAACGCCGGCCATGCCAGCACCGCCATAAGCTACGCCCTGGGGCTTGCCATCGCCAGGGACCTGAAAGGCGAGGATTACCACGTGGTGGCGGTCATCGGTGACGGGGCCCTTACCGGCGGACTCGCCTTCGAGGCCTTGAACCAACTGGGCCACCTGGGCAAGAGGGTCATCCTCGTTCTCAACGACAACGGCATGTCCATCTCCCGGAACGTGGGGGCGCTTTCCACCTACCTGTCCCAGCTGCGCCTCAACCCCCGTTATCGCCGGATGAAGGACGAGATAAAGCACGTGGTGGACAGCGTCCCGGTGGTGGGTCCTGCCGCGGACAGGGCCATCCACATGTTCAAGGAGAGGCTGAAGAATTTCCTCATACCCGAGTACATATTCGAGGAGCTCGGCATCCAGTACGTGGGGGCGGTGGACGGGCACGACATCGCCGCCATGGAGAAGGACTTTTCCCTGGCCAAGGAAGCCGAAGGCCCGGTCCTGGTCCACGTGATCACGAAAAAGGGGAAGGGATACCCTCCGGCGGAGCGCAACCCCGAGCTCTATCACGGCGTGGGGCCTTTCGACCTCGAGACCGGCAAGGTAAAGCCCTCCGACGAGAATCCCACGTACACGTCGGTTTTCGGGCGCACTCTCTGCCGCATGGCGGAGGTGGAACGGAGGCTGGTGGCCATCACGGCGGCCATGCGCCTCGGTACCGGGCTCGAGGAATTCTCCCGCCTTTATCCCGCCAGGTTTTACGACGTGGGCATAGCCGAACAGCACGCGGTGACCCTGGCCGCGGGGCTGGCCCTGGGGGGCATGAGGCCGGTGGTGGCGGTTTATTCCACCTTCCTGCAGAGGGCTTTCGATCAGCTGATCCAGGAGATATGCCTGCAGCGTATCCCGGTGATCCTGGCGCTTGACCGGGCCGGGTTGGTGGGCGAGGACGGGGCGACCCATCACGGGGCTTTCGACCTCTCGTACTTGCGCTTGATGCCCGGGATGACGGTGGCCGCCCCCAAGGACCAGGCGGAACTCCGGGACCTTCTGTGGGCGGCCCTGAAGAGGAGTGAGCCGGTGGCCATAAGGTATCCCCGGGGCGGAGGTCCCTTGGCCCGGGTGGAGGACGAGCCGAGGGAGATAACCTGGGGCAGCTGGGAGGTGGTCCGAGAGGGCAAGGACCTGGTGATCCTTGCCGTGGGGAGGATGGTGGAGAACGCCTTGTCGGCGTCAGATGTGCTCGCCCGGGCGGGGCTGGAGGCGCGGGTGGTCAACGCCCGTTTCGTGAAGCCCATGGACGAGGGGATGCTCAGGGAAGCGTCTTCGTATCCGTTGGTGGTGACCCTGGAGGAGAACGCGCTGGCGGGAGGCTTCGGGGAAGGGGTGGCGGCGTTCCTGCGGAAAACCGGCTTCCGGGGCTCCTTCGTGCCCATTGGCCTTCCCGACCGGTTCGTGGGACATGGCAGGGTGGAAGAGCTATGGATGGAACTGGGGCTTGACCCTTCCGGTATCGCGGGGAGGATCATGGCGGCCATGGGCGAGGGGGAGGGACTAGGTTCCGAGGCGGGCCCGGCCATGCACTCGAAAGGAGCGGGTTGACCGCGCGCCGGGCAGAATCGCGTCGATCCAACCGTGGTTCCCTTTTCTGTCAAGGGTTTTCCGACATGAAGGGGGAGAGGAAG
>JBBFMI010000068.1:0-8721 GCA_037478635.1 Candidatus Geothermincolales bacterium
TGCGCATCATGGCCCAGGCAAAGGCGTTGGCCTTGACCCTGATCGCCACGACCTTCCCCCACTGGCAGAGCTCCGCCTCCAACACCTCCCGGAATCGGGACCTGCCCACCTCCAGGCGGGAAAAGGGGGTGAAATCGTGTAAGCCCCTCACGTGGGAAAGGGCCTCCCTCATGCCGTCCAGGTCCAACCTGAAGGGACACCAGTAGACGAAGCGGGCCGCGAAGGGAGAGGGCTTTTCCTCCACCTGGAGGTAGTAGGCATATTCTCGGGCGCGGGCGCTGTGACGGGCGTGAAAACCATCCTCCACCCGCTCCGCCGAGACCACCAACACATCGGGGGGAAGGATCTGGTTGAGGCGGCGGGCGAGCTCCCCCACCGGGACCCTCAGAACACCCCGGAAACTGACCACCTGGCCAAGGGCATGGACGCCGGCATCAGTCCTTCCCGCCGCGTAAAGGGGGCTCTCGCGACGCGCCAGCCGGTCCAGGGCCCTTTCCAGGACTCCCTGGACGGTGGGCAGGTCGGGCTGTACCTGGAAACCGTGGTAATCGGTGCCGTCGTAGGCCAGCACCAACTTGTAGTTTCCTTCCATATACCCTCACCCCGCCATCGAAAAAGGTCCTGGCGCCCAGACCTTCCTACCCATATTCCAGGGTCCCGGGGCGCATCGCAGAAAGATCCATGGACCGATACCGGTTCGACGTCGGCGCCGCCCCCCACTCGGCCCGGCACCGGCCGTCCAAGGGATCCCAGCCCTGCTTCGCCTCACCCCCAGGCCACCGAAGGCGCTTCGCCAATAAAAAAGGCCGGCGGCCCGGCCTTTTTCCGCTCAAGTCCTCTTTCTCTCAGACGAACTCCAAGACGGCCATGGGGGCCGCGTCTCCCAGGCGCGGTCCGATCTTGACCACCCTGGTGTATCCCCCCTCCACGTCCCCGTACCGGGGGCCTATCTCGGAGAAGAGCTTGTAGACCACGTCCTTGTCCCGCAGGATGGCCAAAGCCTGGCGCCTGGCGTGCAGATCCCCTCTCTTGGCCAGGGTCACCAGTTTCTCCACCAGGGGTTGGGCCTCCTTGGCCTTGGCGTAGGTGGTCCTTATCCTCTCGTGCTCTATGACCTGCTTGGCCAGGTTGGCCAGGATAGCCTTTTGATGGGCCGAACTACCTCCCAGTCTCCTACCCTTCTTCGGCTGCGGCATCTCTCTCGACCTTCCTTCCAGACTCTAAAGCTAACCCGGAGGCCTGACCCTCCCCTCAGCTCTCCTTGGAGCGCAACGAGAGCCCTACCTTGGCGAGCTTCTCCTTGACGTCCTCTATGGAACGCGCCCCGAAGCTGCGAAGGGCCAGGAGATCCTCCTCCGTCTTCTCTATCAGCTGTCCTATGGTGTTGATACCGCCCCGGTGCAGGCAGTTCAGCACCCTCACCGGCAGCTCCAGCTCTTCTATGGGGCGGTCGTACTCCTTGGAACGGGAGGCCGCCGCCTCCTCCCCGAAGATGGCTTCCGCCATCTCCTCCCCTTCGGCCAGGGAGAGGAAGATCTGGGCGTGGCTGATCAGTATCTGGGCCGCCTTCACCAGGGCTTCCTTGGGGTCCACGCTCCCATCGGTCTCTATCTCGATGATGAGCTTGTCGTAGTCGGTGCGCTGTCCCACGCGGGTGTCCTCCACGTGATAGGCCACCCTGACCACCGGGGAGAACATGGCGTCCAGGGGGATGGTCCCGGATATCTCCCTGGGCTTGCCCAGTCTTTCCGAGGAGACGTATCCCCTACCCTTCTGGGCGGTGAGCTCCATCTTGATCTGGCCCTTCTCGTTGAGGGTGCAGATCTTCATGTCGGGGTTGATTATCTCCACCCCGGCCGGGGCCTGGATATCCCCGGCGGTCACCACCTTCGGCCCCTTCTCGTCCACGTAAAGGGCATACTGCCCTTCCCCGTCTATCCTCATTACCAGGCCCTTGAGGTTCAGGATGATCTCGATGACGTCCTCCTTCACCCCCTCCAGGGCGGTGAACTCGTGCACCACTCCGTCTATCCTGACGGCGGTCACCGCCGCCCCGGGAATGGAGGAGAGGAGGATTCGGCGCAGGGAATTGCCGATGGTATGGCCGAGGCCTCGCTCCAAGGGCTCCACCACGAACTTGCCGTACGAGCCCTCGAGCTTCTCCACCACCACATGGGGTTTCTGCATTTCCAGAACCAAGGCCCATACCTCCTGTTCAGTTTTCCGTTATTACTTGGAGTAGAGCTCCACGATGAGGGATTCCTTGACCGGGATGTCTATGTCCTCCCGCCTGGGCTCCGCCACCACCTCGGCCCGGCGCTTGTCCGCGTCCACGTTGAGCCAGGGCACCGTGGGGCGGCCCTCCCATAGCCTCATGGCCTGCAGCACCCGGAGGGAATCCCTGCTCTTTTCCTTGATCTCCACCACATCCCCCACCCGCACCTGGTACGAGGGGATGTTGACCTTGCGGCCGTTGACGGTAACGTGGCCGTGCCTGACCAGCTGGCGGGCATCGCTGCGGGAGGAGGCGAAACCCGCCCTGTAGACCACGTTGTCCAGCCTCTTCTCCAGCAGGATGAGGAGGTTCTCGCCGGTGATGCCGGGCTTGCGAGCGGCCTTCTCGTAATACCGGCGGAACTGCTTTTCCAGCACCCCGTATATGCGCTTCGCCTTCTGCTTCTCCCGTAGCTGAAGCAGGTACTCGGTCTCCCTGACCCTGCCCCGGCCGTGCTCGCCGGGCGCATAGGGCCTTCTCTCCATGGCGCACTTGTCGCTCTCGCAACGGGCGCCCTTGAGGAAGAGCTTGACGCCCTCCCTACGGCACTTCTTGCAGGACGGTCCCAGATCCCTTCCCATATCTCACACCTCTACACCCTTCTCCTCTTCTTGGGCCGGCATCCGTTGTGGGGCTGGGGAGTCACGTCGGTGATGCTCACCACCTCCAACCCGTTGGCCTGGAGGGTGCGGATGGCCGTCTCCCTGCCCGAGCCCGGTCCCTTGACGTAGACATCCACCTTCTTCATGCCGAACTCCTGCACCGCCCTCTTGGCGGCGTTCTCCGCCGCCAGCTGGGCGGCATAGGGGGTGCTCTTGCGCGAGCCCTTGAAGCCCACCGTTCCCGCGCTCGCCCACACCAGGGCGTTGCCGTTCTTGTCGGTGATGGTGATGATGGTGTTGTTGAAGGTGGACTTTATGTGGGCATCGCCGTGCACCACCGTCTTCTTTTCCTTTTTCCTCGTCCTTCCCCTGGCTCTCGGCCTTGCCAATTTCTACCTCCCGCTTTCACTCCTGCCGGATGTCCGTCCTTTACCTCCGCAATGCCCTGCCGCTTGGGGCGCCGCCCGTGACGAAAATAGATAGACGCCCTTTAATCCTCAATGGGTCCCGTGCGTGCCTTAACGGCCGCCCTTCTTCTTCCTCTTGACGCCCACCGTCTTGCGGGGACCCTTGCGGGTACGGGCATTGGTGTGGGTGCGCTGGCCTCGCACGGGCAGGCCCATGCGGTGGCGAAGTCCCTGGTAGCACCCGATCTCCATCTTCCGCTTGATGTTCTGGGCCACTTCCCGGCGAAGGTCGCCCTCCACCTTGAGGTTCTGGTCGATGTAGCTACGGAGCCTCACTACCTCCTCGTCGGTGAGGTCCTTGACCTTGGTATCAGGGTCGATCTGGCAATCCCGCAGGACCTTCTGGGAAGTGGAACGGCCTATCCCGTAGATGTAGGTCAGCGCGATCTCCACCCTCTTGTTCTTGGGCAAATCGACACCGGCTATACGCGCCACTTCACTCTACCTCCTCAACCCTGACGCTGCTTGTGGCGTGGGTTCTGGCAGATCACCAGGACCTTGCCATGGCGCCTTATGATCTTGCACTTGTCGCACATCTTCTTCACCGACGGTCTGACCTTCATCTTCCATCTTCCTCTCCGAGTAATCTATTTCCAGAGTCCGTAAGACAATCCAGCGGTGGACACCCCTCCCGGTCCACCGTTTACGGCTCCCCCGGAACCGCCGATGACCTTTCCCGGCTCCGGGCTCTCCTCACTTGAACCGGTACACTATCCTCCCCCGGTTGATATCGTAGGGGGAGAGCTCCACCACCACCCTGTCTCCCGGCAGGATGCGGATGTAGTGCATCCTCATCTTTCCGGATATGTGCGCCAGGACCTTGTGCCCGTTGTCCAGCTCCACCCTGAACATGGCGTTGGGCAGGGGCTCGACTACCGTGCCCTCCACCTCGATGGTCCCGTCCTTCTTCGCCAATACCCGCTCTACCTCCTTACCGGGCGCAGGGCCTTCATCCCGTGGAACTCGAGAAATCGCACCAGAATTTATATCCTAACAAAATTCCCAGCCAGCGTCCATATTTCACGGGAGGGTAAGCACCATTGGCCCCTCCTCGGTGACCGCCACCGTGTGTTCGTAATGGGCGGACAGCTTGCCGTCCCTGGTGCGGACCGTCCAGCCGTCCCGGTCCACGTAGACCTCGTATCCCCCCTCGTTGACCATGGGCTCCAGGGCGAAGGTCATCCCCGGCTCCAGCAGCGGTCCCCTCCCCGGCGGCCCGAAGTTAGGCACCTGGGGCTCCTCGTGCATATCCCGCCCTATGCCGTGGCCCACGAACTGGATCACCACGGAGAAGCCAGCCTCCTTTACCACCTTCTCTATGCTGTGGGACACGTCTCCCAGGCGGTTACCCGGTCGGCAGGCGTCTATGCCAGCCTCCAGGGCCCTGTACGTCGCCTCCATGAGTCTCCTGGCCTCCTCGCTCACCTCCCCCACAGCGTAGGTACGGGCGGCGTCAGCGTGATACCCGTCGAGGATAACGCCCACGTCTATGCCGATGATGTCACCCTCCCGCAGACGGGTGCCGTCGGGGATACCGTGGACCACGACGTCGTTTATGGACGTGCATATAGACTTGGGAAAGCCCTGGTATCCCAGGAAGGAGGGGACTCCTCCCCGGGAGCGGATGTGCTCCTCGGCGATGCGGTCCAGCTCCTCGGTGGTCACCCCCGGCCTGATCCGTCCTTCCATGATCTCGAGCACTTCCGCCACTATCCTCCCGGCTTCCCTCATCTTCCTGATCTCGTCCGGCGATTTCTTTATGATCATCTTCCGCCGATCGCCACAGCTCGCAGATTTTCCAAGCTGATCGCCAGTCTTCACGGCCGCCCTGGACTCACGGGCCGACAGATTGAAGGGCATCCTGGATGGCCCTGGTGACCTCGTCTATCCCGCCATCTCCCGCCACCTCCACCAACAGTCCCTTCTCCCGGTAATAGTCGATGAGGGGCTGGGTCTTGCGGCGGTATTCCTCCAACCGTGCCCTTACCGTTTCCTCCCTGTCGTCATCCCTCTGGTACAGCTCCCCGCCGCAGGCGTCGCACACTCCATCCACCTTGGGAGGGTTGAACATGAGGTGATAATTCCTCCCGCAGTTCCTGCAGGTACGCCTGGCGGTGAGGCGCTCCACCACCACCTGGTCGGGAACGGACAGGTTGACCACCCGGTCCAGGGGCCTCCCGATCTCCTCGAGCATCCTCTCCAGGGCATCCGCCTGGGCCACGGTGCGGGGAAAGCCGTCCAGGAGGAATCCCCGCGCGCATTCCTCGCCCGACAGGGCTTCCCTGACTATGGCTATCACCACTTCGTCCGGGACCAGCTCTCCCCGGTCCATGTACTCCTTGGCCTTGCGGCCCAGCTCGGTTCCCTTCTTTATGTTCTCCCGGAAGATATCCCCGGTGGAGATGTGGGCGATGCCGTACTTCTCGCTGATCCGTTCCGCCTGGGTGCCTTTCCCCGCCCCCGGGGGCCCCAGAAAGACCAGGTTCATCTCCCACCTCCGTCACTTCAAGAAGCCTTCGTAATGCCTCATCTGCAGCTGGGCCTCGAGCTGCTTCATGGTCTCCAGGGCGACCCCGACGATAATCATCACCGCAGCGCCGCCGAACGGTATCTCCCTGGTCCCGTAGAAGTAGAACATGAAGGCCGGCAAAAGGGCGATGGCGGCCAGGGCGAGCGAGCCGGGGAGGTTTATGCGGTTCAGGACCTTGCTGAAATAGATGGCGGTGGGGGTGCCCGGACGGATGCCCGGTATGAAGGCCCCGTATTTCTTCAGCTGTTCCGCCTGCAAGAAGGGATCGAAGACGATGTAGGTGTAGAAATAGGCGAAGAAGACGATGAGTACCGAGTAGATTATGAAATAAGGGGCGCCGTTGATGACCCAGTTGGCGAATCCCTCCAGGGCCGGGATGAACTGGGCCAGCATGGTGGGGAAGAATATGACCGAGGAAGCGAAGATTATGGGTATCACGCCGCTGGTGTTGATCTTCAGGGGGATGTAGGTGCTTCCCCCCATGGTCATCCTCCGCCCCCGGATCTGCTTGGCATACTGCACCGGGATACGCCTCTCCCCCTGGTCAATGAAGATGACCGCCACGATCACCGCCAGGCCCATGATGAGGGTCATCACGATGCCGTAAGCGATGTTCCCGTAACGCAGCTGGGTCTGCTCGATCATGGTCCGGATCTCGAAGGGGGTGCGGGCGAGGATGGCGGTGAATATGAGGAGGGACATGCCGTTTCCGATGCCCCGCTCGGTGATGAGCTCTCCCATCCACATGAGCAGGGCCATCCCCGCGGTGAGGGTCATCACCACCACGAAACCCTTCGCCCAGGTGAAATCTATGACCTTGGTCCCATCCTCCATGGGCTGGGAAAAGCGCCATACCAGGCCGATGGACTGCATCAGGGCCAGGCCCAGGGTGAGGTAGCGGGTAATCTGGGTGATCTTGCGCCTGCCCGCCTCGCCTTCCTCCTGCCATTCCCGGAGCTTGGGGATGACCGCCGTGAGCATCTCCATGATGATAGCGGCGGTGATGTAGGGCATGATCCCCAGGCCGAACACGGCCAGGTGGGAAAGGGCGCCTCCGGAGAAGAGGTTCAGGAACTGGAGGATACCTCCTTCCTCCACCATCCTGTTGAGGGCGTCTATGTTCACTCCCGGGGAAGGTATGGCGCTTCCAAGCCGGTAGAGTATGAGGATGAGAAGGGTGAAAAGGACCTTCCTCCGGAGGTCCTCCACCTTGAAGATGTTGCGGAAGGTGCGGAGCAAGTCAGATCACCTCTGCGGTCCCCCCGGCGGCCTCGATCTTCTCCACCGCCCCCCGGCTGAAGGCGTGGGCCCTCACCGTGAGCTTGACCCGCAGCTGGCCCCGTCCCAGTATCTTAACCGGGTGCTTGACCTTCCGCAGCACGCCCTTCTCCACCAAGGTCTCGGGGCTCACCGTCTCCCCTTCCTCGAAACGGTTGAGGGCCTCCACGTTCACCAGGTGGTATTCCTGCTTGTCACGGGGCTTGAAGCCCCTCAACTTGGGAACCCGGCGCTGGAGGGGCATCTGCCCTCCCTCGAAGCCGGGGCGGATGTTCCCCCTCGCCTTCTGGCCTTTCATGCCGCGGCCGCAGGTCTTGCCGTGTCCCGAGGACCTGCCCCTTCCCAGCCTCTTGGGGGCATGGGTCGACCCCGGGGCCGGGTATAGATCGTTGATCTTGAGAACCATAGCCTCTCCCTACCTTTCCGGCGCCTCTCCCTATCAGCCGCCCTGCTCCTCCGCCTCGAAGGGCTCCACCCTGAGCAGGTGCTGGACCTGCTTGATCATGCCCCTTATCTCGGGCACATCCCTCTGGACCACCGTGTGGTTAAGGCGCTTGAGACCCAGGGCCCTTACCGTGCGCCGATGCTTCTCCGGCCTGCCTATGAGGCTTCTGACCAGGGTTATCCTGAGCATCCTCTCCCCTTCGCTCATCCTTTGACCGCCTCCTTGGCCTCCTTGGCCCTCTTCAGCGCTGCCTGGCGCATGCGGGCGATCTCCCTCTCCCGGTTCATCTTCTCCAGTCCCTTGAAGGTGGCCTTCACCACGTTTATGGGGTTCCGGGAGCCGTAGGTCTTGGTGAGGACGTCCTGTATCCCGGCCAGCTCCATGACCGCGCGCACGGGACCCCCGGCGATAACGCCGGTTCCCTCGCTGGCCGGCTTGAGGAGCACCCGGGAGGCCTCGAACTTGGCCTCCACCTGGTGGGGGATGGTGGTGCCCTGGGTAGCCACCTTTATGAGGTTGCGCTTGGCCCTCTCCACCCCTTTCTGGATGGCCAGCGGCACCTCCCTGGCCTTGCCGTAACCGTATCCGACCACGCCGGCCTTGTCCCCCACCACCACCAGGGCGGTGAAGTTGAACCGGCGACCTCCCTTCACCACCTTGGCCACCCGGTTGATGTGGACCACTCTCTCCTCGAGTTCGAGGGTTGACGGGTCAATCTTGGGCATGGACTCCTACCTCCGCGATCATATTCCTTACCCGCGTCGCCTCATCTCGTCTATCCAACTCGTCTATACGGCGAGGAAGGCTTTCCAAAAGACCTCCTCCTAAAAGACCAGTCCTCCCTCCCTGGCTCCCTCGGCAAGGGCCTTCACCCTGCCGTGATAAAGGTTTCCTCCCCTGTCGAAGACCACTTTCTCTATGCCCTTCTCCCGGGCCCTCCTGGCCAGCAACAGGCCCACTTCCCTTGCCACTTCCGTCTTGGTCTTGCCGGCGGTGTCCACCTCCTTCTCCATGGAGCAAGCGCTGGCCAGGGTATGGCCCACGGTATCGTCTATGATCTGGGCGTAAATGTGCCTGTTGCTCCGGAAAACCGAGAGGCGCGGCCTGTCAGGCGTTCCGTATAT
>JBBFMI010000069.1:0-8691 GCA_037478635.1 Candidatus Geothermincolales bacterium
GCTCCTCCCGGGCCATCTCGAGTGCTGCACCAAGCCCATCATGCGCTGGGTCGCCGAACACATCCCGGGCACCTACTTCAACCTCATGTTCCAGTACCGACCCGAGTACCGGGCGCCGCTGTATCCGGAGATTGACCGCAGGCCTTCCCTGGAGGAAAGGAAAGAGGCGATAAGCTTCGCCCAGTCCCTGGGCCTCGAACTCTCGGGTTGAGGCCATATGTTGAGGCCATATGGCCTTCCAGAAAAAGCGCTTGGGAACCCCCTTGAGCTCTAAACCCCAGACATCGTTCTCCGAACGAGGTTATGCGCATCCCGGGAGGCCTTGGTCATCCGCTCCCGCCATGTCGGTCCGGAATGCGGGCCGGCGACCGTGAACCCGTTCGTGGGCGGATCGCTGCCAAGTAAAAGGGGCGCACACAACCCTGCCCGTCGACCGCACTTCACGTTCCCTCGCCTTCCGCCCCCTCCTCGGCGTTCTCCCGTTCCTGTGGCGACGCATAAAGCGAGCGTAGCCACGTGAGTGCCTTCTCGGACAGGTTCTGCTCCAGCCATTCCTGGCTGGGATAGTTGTCCCTGACCACCGCGTTGACGTTACCCCCGGAGCCCACCAGCTCGAGAAGGGCGTTCCTCAGGCCGTCCTGGGCAGGGAGGAAGTCCGTCTGGTTCTCCCTCATCGCTGCCTCCGAGGTCTTAACCACCACTATGACCTCGTCGGCCCCCTTGATGGCCTTCCCTATGGTGAAGGACCTCCGATATCCCGGGAGGAGGATGGCGAGGATCACCAGTGCCACCACCAGCACGGTGATGACGTTCACCACCAGGGCCGCCACCAGGCTTACCCTTAAGCGGCGCCTCTTCTCCCTCTGCCCGGCAGGCTGGCCTTGAGGGTGGGCCATTCCTTCCGTGATCATCTCCTCCCTGTTCTCCCCGGCCAATCTGTTCACCTCCTCGAACGAGTCTCCCTGCCTCCCCGATCGCAGGTCGAAAGCAAACGGTCAACCCCGCTCCCGCCCTAACCGAGGGCGCGAATCCAAGCGGGCCCTGCGCCCCGCTCTTCCTCCATCCCCCGAACCTTAACCGTTCCTCAATCAAATCGTAAAAAACGGCTCCTTATGATAATCTCATAAAATGGCTTAGCAGACGAGGCGTGCGGTCTCGTAGGGAAAAACCCGTCCCTTGAAGCCTGAGGAAAGAGGAGTGGTCCGGATGGATTCCACGGAAAGAATGGAAGGGAGGGTGCCGCCGGAGCCCGTTTATCCCATAAAGCCACCCGGCTTTGGCTGCGGCGCGAAAATCGTCAAGGTCCTCCTTCTCAACCTTTTGTTGTCCCTGGTCGTGGCGCTCCTGGTGCTTTTCCTCGTCCCCACCATAATGGGGGCCAACCCCTTCGACGTGTTGAGAGGCAGGGCCGGCGAGAAGGTGGAGACGGTCAAGACAGTGGAGGAGCGGATTGTTAAGGCGGGCCAGGAGGCGGTGGTGGAGGTGGCCAACAAGGTCCTTCCGTCGGTGGTCCACATCGAGGTGGGTTACGGGATCATGGGCGGAGGAATTGGCTCCGGTTTCATCTATTCGCCGGACGGGTACATAATCACCAACCACCACGTTATCGACAACGCCTCCGCCATCAAGGTGTACCTGGCCGATGGCACCTCCAGGGAAGCCCGGGTGGTGGGCTCTGACCCCGAGACGGACGTGGCCGTCCTGAAGATCGACGCCCAGGGCCTTCCTCCCGCCGAGCTGGGCACCTCCTCCGACCTGGTGGTGGGCGAGCTGGCGGTGGCGGTGGGAAGCCCGGAAGGCCTGGAACAGTCCGTCACCGCGGGGATCATAAGCGCCCTGCACAGGAACGTGCCCAGGAACGACGGCACCTACCTGCTGGACGTGATCCAGACCGACGCCGCCATCAACCCGGGGAACTCGGGAGGGCCCCTCTGCAACAGCACTGGGCAGGTGGTGGGAATCAATACGGCCATCGTGTCCTCCACCGGTGAGAACATCGGCATAGGCTTCGCCATCGCCATCGACAACGCGAAGCCGGTCATCGAGCAGTTGATCAAGACGGGCAGGGTCACCCACCCTTGGTTGGGCATCATGGGTAGCACCCTGGAGCCCGACGTGGCTGAAAGGTTCGACCTTCCCACCAAAAAGGGAGTGGTGATAAAAAGGGTCGTCGCCGGAACCCCGGCGGACAAGGCCGGCCTGATGTCCGGGGACATCATCGTCGCCCTCGACGGGGAGGCGGTGGAGTCCATGGACGAGCTGGTCCTCCTGATCCGCCGCCACAAGGTCGGTGACAAGGTGACCCTGGAGGTTTACCGAGGGAAGGAAAAGATTAGGGCGGAACTCGTGCTGGAAGAAAAGCCCAGCAGGTTCTGAACCCGATTCCCGCGCTTTCCGACGAGGAGCCCGAGAATGATCGCCAAGGAACTGAGAGGCCTGCTCAACGACGCGCATAGGCTGGCGGTTTCCGATGGGCTTCTACCCCCCGGTGAACTTCCCGAGTTCACCCTGGAACGTCCTCGCCAGAAGGCCCACGGCCACTGGGCTACCAACCTCGCCCTCGTGTTGGCGGGCACCGCGAGGGAAAACCCCAGGAGGATCGCCGAGGTCATCGTGGGAAAGCTGAAAAACATTGACAGCAATGGCCCGTCGGTGTTCGAACGGGTCGAGGTGGCCGGGCCCGGTTTCATAAACATGTTCCTGAGAAAGGAGCGCATCCTCGCCGAGCTGGCAAGGGTCGCCAGGGAAGGCGAGGATTACGGGAGGTGGTCCTTCGGCGAGGGCAAGGCCATACTGGTGGAGTTCGTGTCGGCCAACCCCGTGGGGCCCCTCCACGTCGGCCACGGCCGCTGGGCCGCCTTCGGCGACGCGCTGTGCAACCTCCTGGAGGCGGTCGGCTACAGGGTCGAAAGGGAATTCTACCTCAACGACTTCGGCACCCAGATGGAGAACTTCGCCGCATCGGTGGAGGCCCGTTATCTCCAGCTGGGGGGCGTCGAGGCCGAGGTCCCGGAGGACGGGTACCACGGCTCCTACGTCACGGACATCGCCCGCGAGATCTGGGCGGAAGAGGGTGGCCGCTGGATGGACGCGCCCCCGGAGGAAAGACGCCGGCACCTCGGGGAGGTCGCCTACCGGAAAATGCTGGAAGAGATCAGGAGCACCCTGGAGGAGCTGGGGGTGCGCTTTGACCATTGGTTCAGCGAGCGAGAGATGCACCGGCGGGGGGAGGTGGAGGGAGTCATCCGAGACCTCCTGGAAAAGGGCCTCGCGTACGAAAAGGACGGCGCCGTCTGGATGGCGACCAGCCGCTTCGGCGACGAGAAGGACAGGGTCCTGGTGCGCAGCAACGGGCAGCCCACCTACTTCGCCGCCGACATCGCTTACCACCTGGACAAGGCCCGGAGGGAATACTGGCGGCTTATAAACATCTGGGGCGCCGACCATCACGGGTACGTGAAGCGCCTGCAGGCGGCCATGGAGGCCCAAGGGTACCCGGATAAGCTCGAGGTGATCCTCGGTCAGCTGGTGAACCTGAAACGGGGAGGCGAGCCCGTTCGCATGTCCAAGAGGACCGGGGAGATGGTCACCTTCAAGGAGCTCCTGGACGAGGTTGGGAGGGACGTGGCCCGCTACATATTCCTTACCCGCAGTCAGGATTCCCCCCTCGACTTCGACATAGAGCTGGCCAAGGCCGAGAGCATGGAAAACCCCGTGTACTACGTGCAGTACGCCCATGCCCGCATATGCAGCATCATGAGGTACGCGGAGGAAAGGGGGGTGAAAGCCCGTGGCGGGGTGCCCGCGCCGAGCGTCCTGGAACGGCTGGGGGCCGAGGAGGAGATGGACCTCGCCCTGAAGCTCTTCGAGTTCGAGGAGTTGGTGCGGGACGCCGCCCTGGAGCGGGCTCCCCACCGCCTAACCCGCTACCTGGAAGAGCTGTCCGCCCTTTACCACCTCTTCTACCAGAGACACCGGGTGATCGGCGACGACCCGGAGCTCACGGAGGCGAGGATCTTCCTTTCCCTGTGCGCCAGGCAGGTCCTCGCCAACGGCCTTCGCATCCTGGGCGTCTCCGCCCCTGAACGGATGTGAAAGCCCGCCGGGGACGCGCGCGACCGAATACACTCTCGGAGCCGACTTCGTCGAGGTTTTACTTCTGCGTGGAGGCGTGCGTTGAAGGGCCCTGCCTGCCGTCCCTGGTGCCGACCAGGAAGTTCTTTTCCAGCCAATCCTTCACCGTATCCATGGCCCCTTCGTGCAGCCGGAGGCGGTGGCCGCCTCCCTCGATTATCGCCAGATCCTTCGGCGGTCCGGCGAGCTGGTACAACCGGTGCGCTTCCTCCACCGGCACCGTCTCGTCCTCGTCGCCGTGGACGATCAGGAGCGGCGTGGGGGAGACCATGGCCACCTCCTCGGCCGGGACGTTCGACTCCAGCTCGCGATAATAAACGTCGAGGTCGGGAGGGTAACCGGGATCCCTGATAATGCCTATCTTCCTCGCGTGTTCGATGAAGCCGGCGATCATCTCCCTGGGGAGGAGCCTCCGCAGATCCGACGGCGCCGAGACCGATACCACTGCCCCGTAACCGGGATTTCTCGCCGCGTGCAGGATGGCCACCGCCCCTCCCCCGCTGAACCCCATCAAGCAGGTTTTTTCCCTTCTCCACCCCCACTTCTCCTCGTTTTCCAGCTCCTCCGCCAACCGCCCCAGGTCCTCCAACCAACCTGCCAGGGAGAAGTTCCCCTCCGAAAGCCCTGTACCCCTGAAGTTGAAGTAGCATGTCGACGCGCCCAGGCTCACCAGTTCCCGCGCCAGGCCTTCGTAACCCGGATCATCCTCCACGGGTGGACCGCCGGTGGGTATGCCGTGGCAAAGTATCACCAGGGGTCTTTCGTCCGGGGGACCCGCCTGCAGGATGCGGCACCATATCCTGCCGCCGCCGCTTTTGACCTGGAACTCGCTGACCTGCACCATCTCCATCACCGTCACCCCTTGATGAACTGGTCCATCGAGAAAGCTCTCCCTCGGCGGCCGCAATCGATCTCGCCCCGGGGCCGCCGCCTGGAATGGCTTTCCCCGGGGCCACTCCACATTTCTCATCCGGCGAAATACCCGGCCCGCAAAGACAGGTATTTCACCAGCCCCATCAATTCCTTTCCCTCGAGCCTCCCGTATCCCCCCGAGGCCGCCGACACCTCGTCGAAATGGTCGAGGTGGTCCCGGCGGGTTATACCCCCTCGGAACAGAACGGGCACGGGGTCCCCGCCGTGGATGACCCTCTCGTCCCCCAGGGAAGGCGTGGCATGGTCGCAGGTCACCACCCACAGGATATCCTCCCTGCCCAGGAGGCCCGAGTCGGCGAGGGCCCGGTCCATCTTCTCGATCACTTCCGTCTTAAGGGAAGGTTTCCCGGTGTGGGCCGCCTCGTCGGCGTGCTTGGTGTGCACGAAAACCAGGTCACATCCCTCCTCGAAAAGCCCGCCTGCCTCGCGGAGCTTCAGGAGAAGGTCCCGGTAGGGTTCTTCGCTTCCCGTCCACCGGACCCTCATGCCCAGGGCCTTTCCCATGCCGGAAAAGCAAGGGGTGGACACCACCGCCCCGGCCTCCATCCCGTGACGGCTCGTCCAGGGTTCTGGCCTGCTTGCCCTGGAGGGCCACTTGACCACCAGGGCTAGGATGTCCTCGGAGGAGGTGCCGGGGAGGGGGTCGGTCCTCCTGAGTGCCTCCTCCCCGGCCTCCAGCGCACTGGAGAGCAGCCTGGCCGTCCGGCGGGCTCCCGGATGGTCCTCCCACCCCGGAAGGGGGCTTATCTGCCCGATCGGCCGTCCCTGGACGAAGGGGTCGCTCACCGACACCCGCCGGCTTCCCCTTCTCACCGCCAGCAGGATGTCATCGCCTTCCATGAAAGCGGCCCTCACGTCGGAGGGCAGCATAGCATTCCAGGCTGACACGAACTTCTCGGCCCAGTTCCTCTCCAGCTTCACGATGCCGCCCTTGAGCTTTCCCGCGGCTCCTCGCATGACCTTTATGACGTTGGTGGTGAACAGGGCTTCGTCCCCGGAAGTCCTCATGCCCAGGTGCAGGGCATGGAGATACGACCTTCCCGGAAAGGATGGGGGCTCGTATCCGAAGATGGACCAGTGGGCCACCTCGCTGGAGGGGCAGACGCCTGGACCAAGGGGATACAGCAAGCCCTGGGCTCCCTCGGAGGCAAGGAGGTCGAGGGCGGGCGTTCGGGCCGACTGGAGAGGCGTTCTCCAGCCCAGCTCCTGGTGGGTGGTGTCGGCCAGCCCGTCCAGGACCAGGAGCATTATCTTGATCCGGTTCCCGTATAAACCCTCCATCGGGTCAACCCCTTTCGCCTCCCAATGTCGAAAGGACTCCCATCGCCACCGAGAGGTAATCGGGCTCCTGGCCCCTTGCCAGGCACCCCAGGATCCTGACCGTCACGGGGACCAGGTAACCATCGAGATATGCGTCGAGAGCTCCAGTCTCAGGAGGCGGTGAACCCCTTTCGTCGAGGTAGTTCCCGCTGAGCACGCAGGCCCACTGCCGCTCGCCTTCACCCCAGCCGACGCCGAGAAGCCTCCCGATCTCGCCCTCGTCGTCGACCCGGTAAAGGGGAAAAAGCATCTCCACGTCGAACTCCCCCGCCACCCTGGCATAAGCCTTCACCGCCTCGGGGGATTGGTTTATTTTGGCCCTTCCCCCGTGCAACATCCTCTCTCCCGAAATGACCTTTCTCGCCCCCGTCCTGAGACAGAAGGCGATCCTCATGGCGTGGAGATACATGTGACAACCGACGCATATGTGCCAGGGGCCGAACAGTCGGCTCAGGACGCTGTTGGGCCTCCCCACCGTGGCCCACCACCAGCGGTGATCGACCAATCCCACCGGCCCATGCACCCTCGCCCCTCGCCGCTCGGCCAACGAGGACAGCAGCCGGAGGTTCTCCTCGTCCGCCCCCTCGCCCCCGTACTCCGTCCCCGTCCTGACAAAGGTCGGGATCAGGTCGGTTTTCTCCCGCTCCAGGTATGCCACGGCGGCCGCCACGCTGTCCCTGCCGGCCATCTCCGCTACGGCCGCCCCCTCGGGATAATGTCCACTCTCTATTTCCAGGGGCCCGAGGTATTCCATGTCAGCGCAGCCCATCCTTTTTCCGCCGTCTCCGGCCCTACGGCTAAAGGACATTATATCCCCGCCGCGGCTCAGGCACGTTCGCTTTCGGCGTCAATCCCGTTTAATCCCCGTCGGTTTATTCTCGATATATAGGAGTGTCGGTCACGGGCAAGCGGAGAGGTCGTTGCCGCCATGGAACGTCACGTGGAGCCCATCCCGGAGCCTTTCGAAAAAGCTTCGAGGCTGGTGGAGAACGTCTGCAGCGTGATCAAGGGCAAGGAGTCCCAGGTGCGCCTGGCGGTGGTCTGCCTGCTCGGCCAGGGTCACCTGCTCATCCAGGACGTGCCGGGGGTGGGAAAGACCATGCTCGCGAGGGCCCTTTCCCGGTCCATATCCGGGAGCTTCAAGAGGATCCAGTTCACCCCCGACCTGCTTCCCACCGACGTGACGGGGGTCAACGTCTTCAACCAGCTGACCTGCCAGTTCGAGTTCCGCCCCGGCCCGGTATTCGCCCACGTCGTCCTGGCCGATGAGATAAACCGCGCCACCCCGAGGACCCAGGCCAGCCTCCTGGAGGCGATGGACGAGGGGAGGGTGACCGTGGACGGCGAGACTCACCCCCTGCCGAGGCCCTTCTTCGTGATCGCCACCCAAAACCCCCTGGAGCAACACGGGACCTTCCCTCTTCCCGAGGGGCAGCTGGACAGGTTCATGATGAGCATATCCCTCGACTACCCCGACGAGGAGGCCGAGAGGGAGGTGGTGGAGATGCAGCTCCTCCGTCACCCCATAGAAGACCTTTCGCCGGCGCTCACCGCCGAAGAGGTGTTAGCCCTCCAAGAGGAGGTGCGTCGGGTACAGATCCACCCCGACGTCGCGACCTACCTGGTGAGCCTGGTGAGGGCCACCAGGACGACGGAGGGCGTCTCCCTGGGCTCGTCCACCCGGGGCGCCGTCTTTCTCGCCAGAGCCTCCCAGGCCATGGCCTTCCTGGAAGGGAGGGACTACGTGATCCCCGACGACGTAAAAAGCCTGGCCGAGCCGGTCCTCGCCCACAGGCTGGTCGTCGCAGACAGGGGGGCCCCGTTCGTCCTCAACCGGGAAATCGTGGCGCGGCTGCTGGAGAAGGTCCCGGTACCCGTCCTGTGAGGAGATATCCATGCTCAACGCCCGCTCCCTTTCCGCGCTGGGAATGTCGGTGGTGCTGTTGCTCCTGGCGGCGAGCTCCCAGTCGCCCTGGCTTTACTGGCTGTCCGCCCTGTCCATCTCCGCGCTGCTCGTCTCGGCCGTGTCCGCGCACCTCCAGGTCCGCGGGTTGAGTCTGCACTTCGATGCCCCGATAAGGGCCATCGAGGGCGAGGAGCTCGCCATGACGTTCAAGGTGAAAAACGGGGCGGGAGCGGAGAGGTGTCTCGTTCTCTTGAGGGACCTGGGGCCGGTCCCACCGGGAACGGCAAGGGCCGTCTCGGGCTCCGCGCCCGGATCGTCACGGAAGGCCGTCCGCAAATTCATCCCGAGAGCAGGCCGCGCAAACCCTCTCGGGCGGAAGACAAAGCCCTCCGAGAAAG
>JBBFMI010000070.1:0-8631 GCA_037478635.1 Candidatus Geothermincolales bacterium
CAGCTCGTCGCCGATGACCCGGTAGGTGGAATCGACCGAGAAAAGCTCCCGGAAGCGCTCGACCCCTTTATGGCCCATCTCCCTCGCCTCCTCCGGCCGGGAGAGGAGCCTTTCTATGGCCCGCGCGAGGCCCTCCACGTCCCCCGGCTCCACCAGGTGCCCGGTCTCCCCGGGGACGACCATCTCGTCCACCCCACCTCCCCGGAAGGCCACCACCGGCCTGCCCAGGGCCATGGCCTCCACGATCACGGTGGGAAGCGGGTCGGGCAGCAGCGACGAATGGACGAGCAGCTGGGAGGCGCCGATTATCCTCAAGGCGTCGTCCCGGAACCCGGTGAAGAGTATCCTGTCGTCTAGGCCTCGCCGGCTCACCTCGTCCTTCAGCTTCTCCAGGTAATCCCTTTCCCCGAAGAGGGCATCGCCCACCACCAGGAAGCGGGCCTCCGGTAGCCGCTCGGCCACCAGGGAAGCGGCTTCCACGAAACGGTCGGTTCCCTTCCAGTCCACCACCCTCCCCACCCACGCGGCCAGGGGGGCCTCGGCCGGGATCCCCAGCTCCTCTCTCACCCCCGCCGTATCGGGAGGCGCCGCCTCTTCGAGGTCCAGGCCGTTGTACACGGTCCTCAACTTTGGCTCCGGCAATCCCAACTCCCGGAAGGCCCTCGCGGAGGCTTCCGACACGGTCAACACCCGGTCGGCGAACAGGCGGGAAAACAGCCGGATGAGGAAAAGGTTCAGCCGGCCGAAGGCCCTCCGGTCGGGGATGTCGTGGAACCTCCAGATAACCGGCCTCCCGGCCAACTTGGCGGCCAGGCTCCCGTAGATGTCCGCCTTGACGCTGTTGGTGAACACCAGCCCGTACCCCTCCCGGCGGACGAGGAAGGCCAGGCGTATCGCCGACACGAGGAAGTCCAGCGGGTAAAGGAGCACCGACATCCCTTTTCCGAGTGACCTTCTCTTGATTCGGAGAAGGCGGCGGCTGGGGTGGCCCAGGTGGACCGTCACGCCTCTTTTCCGCATCTCCCCCGCCAGCGGACCATCGAGGGGGCAGGCCAGGCCCAACCTGAACCCGCGGGAGAGGAGGTGGTCCGCAAGGCGGAGCAACACCCTTTCCGCCCCGCCCAGTTCCACCGCGTGGTTGACCACCAGGACCTTCGGTCCCCCACCCCCCTCTCCTTCCCCTATGTCCGCTTCCTCGCCGGCGCGCCCTGACCCCGTCTCCTCCACCGGGAGCTTGCGGGCGGACAGCATGATGCTCCTTCCCCTTTCGGAAAAGCCGGGCAACCTCCGGAAGACGAAGTGCAGGGGCACGCCGAGCTTGACGCTGATCCTGTCCTTGAGCAGGTGGGGGAACACGGTGAAACCCTCTATCACCTGGAAGCCCGAGGACTCCACCAGCCGGGAAAGCTCCTCCCGTTCGTAGATGTGGACGTGGGAAGGATCGTCGAAGATTCGGGGGCTGGGATACCTCCGGTTGGGGGTGCAGAGCACCAGGAGTCCCCCATCAACGAGCACTCTCGCCCACTCCTGCAGCGCTTTCTCCGGCTCCTCCAGGTGCTCGATGAGGTGATGGGCGACCACCCGGTCGAAGGAGCGGTCCTCGAAGGGCAGCCGGGCGGCATCGGCCTTCAGCGCCCTGCACCCGCCTCCCGCCCGCTCCGCCAGCCTCACCGCCTCCTCCGATATATCCACCCCGATGACCCGGCAACCCATGGCGGAGAGGCACCTCATGAGGGCTCCTCCCCCGCACCCTACCTCCAGGACCCTGCAGCCGGGAAAGGGGCGGAGGAGCTCGCCGATGAGCTTCGCCTCCACCCTGAAGTCCAGGGTGGATTCCCGGTACCGGTAATACCCTTCCCCGTAGTCGCTCTGCTTCACGCCCGACCAGGACTTCACGACAAGGACTCTCACCTACTTGACCGACGAGCGGGAACCTCTTGTCCTCGCCCCCACCTAAAGGAAAGCCGTTTTTTAACGCCCGGTACATAAGGTAATATAGTGGTACATCCTGCCTCCGCGGAAGGGGCGAGATTTTTATTATCGGGAAAGGGCTGGGTGGTAATAATTGGAAATCACCCTTTCGGCACGGCGGACGCGAAAAAGGAAGGGGTAGACCGGCAATGAAGCTCGAGGACGTGGGAACGGCCATAGTCAAGAGGTTCTGGGTGGTGGTGATCATCGTTCTGGTCGCCGCCCTGGTGGCGGCGATAGTGGCCAGGGTCCAGGACCCCGTCTATAGGACGGAGATCGTGATGGCCGCCACCCCTCCCAAGAACCCCACCACCAAGCTGCCCGATCCCACGGTGGGCCTTGCCTACACCGCCGCTATGTCCAGCATAGCCAACGCGTGCGAGAGCGTGGGGGTGGCGGAGACGGTGAGCCGGCGCCTGCGAGAACTGGGGCTGGACATCTCCCCGGACGAACTGGTAAAAAAAGCCAGCGCTGTGCCCATAGCCAATTCCACCTCCCTCAAGATGACCTTCTCCGACTCCAGCCCGACCCGGGTCGCCGAGATCGCCAACGCCTGGGGGGAGATCCTGGAGCTCAAGACCCTGGTGCCCACCGGGGACGTGGAAAACCCCTACTACGACGCCGACTTCAAGGAGCTGCTCATGGGCGGCACCCTGGTGTTCACCAACCGGGCCGTGCCGCCCAGCAAGCCGGTTCAACCCAAGCCCCTCGTCTACCTCGGCCTCGGCGTGTTCCTCGGGCTGGTCCTGGGCCTGAGCCTCGCCATCGGCTGGGAGTACTTCGACCCCCATTTCCGCTCGGTGGCCGAGACGGAGGAGATCCTGGGCCTGCCGGTGCTGGGAAGCATACCCAGGTTGAAGGAGGTTTCAGATCCCCTCGCGGCCCTGAAACCGGGAACGCCGGGCTGGACCGCCCTCACGGACCTCAGGTCCAACCTCCTCCTCTCCCTCCGCGAAGGGGAGAGGAGATCCCTGGTCCTCATACCGGTCATCCCTTACGAGGAGGGGCCGCGCCACGCCGCCACCCTGGCCTGGAGCGTGGCCAACACCGGAAGGAGGGTGCTGCTGGTGGACGCCGACCTCATGGAGGGCTCGCTGACCCGCGAGCTCGGGGTCCAGGACAAGAGGGGGCTGAGCGAGGTCCTGGAACGAGAAGGGGACCCGCTGGAGGCCGCGATTTTTCTTGAAAAATCAGGCTATCACCTGATACCCTCGGGAAAGACCAGTCCTCGGTCCACCGATCTCCTCTCCCTCCCCAGATGGGAAGACTGGGTGAGGGAAATGGAGGAGAGGTTCGACCTGGTCATCTTCTACGCGCCACCCCTGTTGATCGCCTCTGACGCCGCGATCATG
Organism: Candidatus Geothermincolales bacterium; assembly: GCA_037478635.1. Lineage (GTDB taxonomy): Bacteria > Actinomycetota > Geothermincolia > Geothermincolales > RBG-13-55-18 > JACVJK01. Next base: position 3,324 of record JBBFMI010000070.1, read on the forward strand.
GCCTCCTGGGCGGGAAGCTCGTTCCTCCTCATCGACTCCGAGCACTGTACCCGGAAGGTGGCCATGGAGGCGATGGCGCCCCTGCACAGGCTGGAGATCCTGCCCTCCGGATCCATCCTGGCCAACGTGAAGATAAAGGGTTGGAGGAAGTTCCGGATGCCCGCGGAGGAAGGGCAGGTCACCGAGAGGCGTTTCGAGCCGAGGGTCCCGGAGACCAAGGGGCAACCCGCGGCCGGAACCTCGCCCCTGGCCACAGTGGTGCAAAAGGAGCGGGCGGAAACGGCGCGAGAGGCCGAGCCTGGGCCGACGCCCGCCCGGGCAAAGGCAGGCATCGCCGCGACCGGGGCCCGGGGCCGGATCCAGGAAGAACCCGCGTCGGGAGCCATCGCCTCGCCCGCCCGGAAAACCGAGGTCGAGCTTTCCCCGGAAACCGGCCACGGATCCCGCCCTTCCACCGACGAGGAGGAACTGGCCCGGATAAGGCAATCGGCGGTGGAGACCTTCAGGCGGCTGGGAAGGTCGGGCGATTCCATCCCCAGGAGCTGGGTAAGGGCTCTCCGTTCTCCCCGCCAGGAGGTCAGGGCCACCGCCGAAGAGGCCATCAGCGCTTACTATCAGGTTTTCCTGGAAAGATATGGCATCAGCGGTGAGGCCATCGCCAGGATCACGGCCACCATCATCAGCATGATGCGCCGGGAGGGGGAATTCGCCCACATAACCGAGGAGGAGGCCCAGGCTCGCCTGAAGAAGCTCCTGTCGGAAGCGGGAGCCGCGATGACGGATAGGGCCGAGGGTGGACCGGAAACGGCGCGGGAACCTGCAGCCCAGGACACGGAACGGGCAGGCACGGCCGCCGGCGACGGGCGGGAATCCCGCCGGGACGAGGTCCGACCGGCTGACGCGCCGGGCGGTACCTTTCCCCTGACCCCGGAGAACCGGCAGAGCCTCCGGAGCACGACCACGTCCCCGACGCCGACGCGGGAGGCGACCTCCGGAGGGATATTCTCCCGCCTGAGGAATAGGCGCAAGGGCTGATCTTCGAGTTGGAACCGAGGGAGAATCCTCCGGGAGGAGAACCAGGCGTCACCGGGAGGCCCTCCCCTCCCCATGGCGTGGAGGTTGGAAGGCTCGGAAAACTCTCCCGGGACACGGTCTACCTCGCGGGGGCCCGGGTCATCACCTCAGGCCTCACCTTCCTTCTGGCCATCTACGTCAACCGCGCGCTGGGTCCCGAGAGGGCCGGCATATACAACTACGCCTTCGCCCTGTACACCATAATCCAGGTGATCCCTGATTTCGGCATGGGTAACATCACCATCCGGGACGTGTCCCGGGATCACCGGCTGCTTCACGGGTACGTGCCCGCCGTGGTGGGGCTGCGGCTGCTCATGGGGGCGGGGGGTTTTCTCATCCTCAACCTCATAAACCTGGTCTCATGGCTGGCGCAGCGCTCGGGCCCCCTGGCGGGGGAGAAATCCCTGGTGCTCCTCGCCCTTTCCTTCTGCCTCCTGGTCGAGCAGCCCCTATCCAACACCCTGGCGGAGGCCTTCATATCGCTGGAAAGGCTCGCCTTCGTCGCCCTCGTCTACCTCTTCATGGGCCTCCTGCGGGTGTTCCTCTCCCTGGCCTCCCTGGCCACGATGGGAAAGCGGGTCTATCCCCTCGTCCTCGCCTACCTGGCGGCCTACCTGTACTCGGTGCTGCATTTCTACGTCTCCTACCGGAGAATACGGGTAAGCCCGCGCCGGGAAAGGGAGGAAAGCGCGCCGGTCCCATCCCCGGAGGACGAGGCTATACCTCGCCCGGGGGGCGACGGGGGCGCCAGGGGCGAGGTCCGATTTATGAACCCGGCCCTCTGGAGGTACCTGCTCCGCAGTGCCTGGCCGCTGGCGGTGGTGGGCGCGGGCATCACCATCTATGCCAGCATCGACCTGCCCATCATCTCCTGGCTCAGGGGAGACCGGGAGGTGGGCCTTTACTCGGCCGCGGGCCTCTTCGCCAAGGCCTTCGTGTTCCTGACCATCGCCGTGAACATGGCGCTCCTCCCGGCCGTGTCCCGCGTGACCGGCAAGCACCCGGAAAGGGCGGGTGAGCTGTGGCAGAGACTGAGCTTCTACTGTCTCGGGGTGGTGCTCCCCCTCACCGTGATCGTGCCCATCGTGGCCAGGCCCGTGCTCTTCCTGCAGGGCAGGGAGTACGTGGAGGCCTGGCCGACCACCTGGCTCACCATGGCCGCCATGAACTTCACCTTCATGACCGCGGTGTCTTTCCCCTTCTTCGTGGCCATGAACCGGCAGCGGGCCCTCTCGGGGGTCATCCTGAGGGGACTGGTCATAAAGGGGGCGCTTAACCTGGCGCTGGTGCCCATCCTCGGCTACAGGGGAGCGGCGGCCACGGTGCCGGTGAGCGAGGCCGCCATCTTCTTCATCGCCTCCACCGCCCTCGCCCGGGAATGCGGCTTCCGACCGTCCTGGAAGGCGATGTTCCTGCGCCCGCTGGTCGCCTGCCTCGCCTCCTACGCCGCGGCCTTCGCCTTCCTCGTCCTCCTCGGCACCGGCGACGGGTTCGTCCCGGCCCTCCGCTGGGCCCTGGTATCCTCAGCGGGCACGGCGGCCGCTTACGCCATCGCCTCCACCGCGGCGGGAAGCTGGAGAAAGGGGGAACTCCGCAGGTTGAACCAACTTCTGACACCTTGACGGGAATCTCGGGGCGAAACCCGGGGCGAGGATGAAAAGTTATCCCTCCGAGATGTCGATATCGTCAAATGCGGGCAAAACAGGGGGCGGCGCGAAGCCCCCGAGCCGGATCCTCCGGGAACGGAGAGCTCGGAAGGTGGGATACCGTTGGGACGTAGAGGTACGGGCAAGATAATAATCGCGCTGGCGACCGTGGTCCTGGCCTTACTCCTAGTGGGGGGGTGCTCCTGCGCCATCAGGAAGGTGGTGGAGCAGGCCGCCGTAACCGCACGGGGGCTGTCCGCCGCCCAGGATATATCCAGCAAGGCCAACGAGGGATACGACGTACGGGAGGCCAGGGCCAAGTGGTTGCAGGCGCTGGACGCCTACAACCGGAAGGACTACGAGACCGCCAACCGCCTCCTGGACCAAGTGTATTCCTCCCTCGAGAACCTGGAGAAGGTGGCCGAAAGGCTCGATTACGAGAGCCTCGACGGGACTCCCGTCTCCGGGCTCCTGTTCAAGCCCCCGGGCGAGCCTCCCTGGCCCCTGGTGGTCGTAAACCACGCCGGCTTCGGGACTGCGGGCGACTTCAGCGACGTGGCCCTCATGATCCGGGACCGTGGATACCTGGTCTTCAACCCGGACTTCAGGGGAAGCGGGAACTCCCAGGGAAGGCACGAGGGCGCCAAGGGCGAGGTGGACGACGTCCTGGCCGCCGTGCGGAAGCTCAAGGAGATGGGGCTGGTGGACGGCGACCGGGTGGGCATGTACGGCCAGAGCCACGGGGCTGCCGTCTCCCTCATCGCCGCGGGCAGGGACTCCTCCATAAAGGCGGTGGTGGCGGAGGCCCCCTTCACCGACGCCGCCGACCTTTACCGCCACGTGAAGGCCTCCAAGGACCCAGCCGCCAAGACCCTGCTGGACGAGTTCGTGCCCATGGTGGGGGGCACGCCGGAACAGGTGCCGGAAGAATACCGGGTCCGCTCGGCGGTGAACTACGCCGACGGCATCCAGGCGGCGGTGTTCATCATCCACGGGGAGAAAGACCCCCTCATCCCGGTGGAACAGGCAAGGCGCATGTACGACATCCTGCGCGGGATGGGGAAGACGGTGGAGATGAAGATATATCCGAACGAGGGGCACTGTGTGAACGACCCGGCGGGGAGGGCCGAGGTCTGGGAATTGATGTTCGAATGGTTCAGTAGATACCTTTAAAGGATGAGGGGGGCGCCTTGAAGCCGGATCCCCGGAAGGTGACGACAGGCAAAGGATAAGACCTGCTATAAACGCTCTCCCCGGAAGACCCCCTGGCAAGCGGAAAAGCCCGAACGAAGGTCGGTGCAGGAAATGGACACGGTGCCACGGGGAGATATCTCCTCGAGCGCAAGTCCAGGGGTCCGGAGGGAAGGAATAGAGATAAAGCCGAAGGTAGCCGTGGGAAAAACGGGACAGGACGACGGAGGGCATCATGGCTGAAAAGCAAGAAGGGTTCCCGCCGCCCGTTTCACCGGATCTTTACACCCGGGAATACTTCATGACCGACTGCGACGGCTACGACCTCTTCGCCCGGGGAGAGGACCGCCTGCCGGAGAGGATGGAGGAGGCACTGGCCTTGGCCGGGGACCTGCGGGGCCGGTGGATCCTGGACATCGGTTGCGGTCGAGGCGAGCTCACCTGCGAAGCGGCCAGGAGAGGGGCGGCGCGGGCGGTGGGGATCGACTATTCCCCGGCCGCCCTGGAGCTCTCGCGGGAGAGGGCCGGCCTCCTCGAGCCGGAAGAGAGGGAGAGGGTGGAGTTCAGGCTGGCCGATGCCAAGGGGCTGGACTTCCCGGACTCATCCTTCGACGTCGTCTTCCTGGTGGACGTGTACGAACACCTGCACCCCTACGAGGTGGAAAGGTGCCTCCAGGAGGTGAAGCGGGTGCTCCGTCCCTGGGGAAGGTTGATCGTCCACACCGGCCCCAACACCTGGTTCTACGGGGTGGGCTATCCCCTGGCCAGGACCGCCCTGCGTATCCTCGCCCGCAAGGAACTGCCCGAGAGCCTTCGAGGCCAGTACGACGACATCATGCACGTCAACGAGCAGAGTTCCCTCTCCCTGTGGAGGGGCCTGAGAAAAGGGGGTTTCGACGCCACCGTGCTTCCCCGCAGCTTTCTTCCCGGCTTCAGGCCCAACCTGTGGAAGAAGCTGGCAACCTCTATCCTGTTCGCCCGCCCCTTCGGGTACGTCTTCTGCACCAGCCTGATGGCGGTGGCCAGGCCCTCCCTCCGGGGAGGGGAGCTCGAGGTGAGGACCGGCAGGATCCTGGGGCTCCTGGAACCGCCGCGGGGGTGGAGGGTCCTCCTGGTGGGAGACCGGGAAGGGGGGCTCTACGGAAGCCTCTCCCGGCTGGAGGGTATCCAGACCGTGTGGGTGGAGCCAGCGGGGGAGGCAGCCTTGCCCGGGGAAGGCGAAGGATCCGGGCACGACCAGGACGAGGAAAGGACTGGGCCGGGGGAATCTCCTTCCCGGGAGAAGACCTGGATGGACCAGGGAAAAGAGGGAGGCGGCGCCACCAGGGTCATGGCCGATCCCTACCGGCTCCCGTTTCCCGACCGGAGCTTCGACGCCCTGGTCTCCCAGTTCGCCC
>JBBFMI010000071.1:0-8586 GCA_037478635.1 Candidatus Geothermincolales bacterium
GTCGTCGAAGACGGTAGGGGAGAAGAGCTGGTCGTCGGGGTCCTGGAACACCAGGCCGACCCGGCGGCGTATCTCCTTGAGGTTCTGCCTTACAACCGGCATTCCGAATATCTTGACCTCTCCCTGGCCCCTCAAGATACCGTTCAGGTGAAGGAGAAGGGTGGATTTGCCCGCCCCGTTAGGCCCCACGATGCCCACCGACTCGCCCTCCTCGACGACGAGATCTACGCCCTTCAGGGCGACCGTGCCGTCCGGGTACGAATAGTGGAGGTTTCTTATCTCCACAGCAGGCCTGTGATGCATGTCGCCTACTCCTCCGCGTTCTCTTTAAGGGGATTTTATCCTTTAGAGCCCCGGTCATCCAATGATATGACATGCTATCCGGACAACAGCGCTCGATCGTTGTCGATGGTTTTCCGGGTGCCCGCTTCTGACCTTACTCGCTCACCGATTCGATCAGCGCCGGCCTACTTGTCGTCGGATTTGAAAAGGCTGGACCACCTATCAACCCGTGGCCAGGAGGCGGGCTCCCAGGGGAACTAGCACCATGAGGCAGAGGAAAGCCATATCGGCGGTCCCGAAGGTGTAGGGATAAAGGGTCTTCACGTCCCCGTCGTATCCCCGAGCGAGCATCGCCGCGTAGACCCTCTCCCCCCTCTCGTATGAGCGCAGGAAGAGGGACGCGATCATGTTCCCGATGGTCCTGGATTGCCAGATCCAGCGGCCGTTCCAACCCCGCGAATCCCGGGCCCTCCGCATGCGCTGGGCCTCGTCCACCAGCACGAATATGTACCGGTAGGCGAAAGAGAGGAGATTGACGAGGAGAGTGGGCACGCGAAGCTCCCTCAGGGCCTTGAGGAGGTCGGGGAAGGGGGTGGTGGAGGAGAGGAGGACCACCGCCAACACGCTCACGGTGGCCTTTGCCGCCACGTTCCATAGGACCAGGAGGCCCCGACCTTGCAACTTCAGGGGCCCCAGGTTGTAACTCCCGCCTCCCCGGGAAAGGAAGGGGACCACCAGGGCCACCGCCGCTATGAAGGGAAGGACGACCAGGTAGCGCTTGATCACGTGCCGCCAGGGTAGCCTGGAGGCGGCCAACAGGAGCAGTTCGAGCGCCAGGTAGGTCGCGAAGGAGGCAAGGAGGGTGGGAGGAGTGGTCACGCACAGCGTCACCAGAAAGACGGTCCCCAGCACCTTGGCCCTGGGGTCTAAACGATGGATGGGGCTCTTGAGACCGCTGTATTTGTCCAGGAAAGCGTGTTCCATGGCTACTGCAAGGTCCTGTCACGTTATCCAGTTCGCATGGGCCTCCACGAAAAATCCGGACCGGCCCGTGCCGATCCGGATCCAATTATAGTGTATCACCGCCTAAGCGGTCGTCTCCCTGGTCTCCGCCTCCGCTTCCCGGGGCGGCTTTTTCAGCACCACCGCCAGGCCCCACGCGATGAAGAATATCCCCACGGTTCCTATGAGGCCCGCGAGTCCCGTGCTGATGCGGGATGGCTCCTCCACTTCCTCGCCGGTCTCCTCGTCTACCACCTTCTGGTTCAGCGGGGGAACGCTGTAATCCGGAAGGGGAGCGCTTTTCCAGGCAGGTTCCGTTTCCTCGGCCTTCTCCAAGAACCCCTTGTCCTCTGCCACTCTCTCCAGGCCGTCAGGTTCAGGGGATGCCCAGGGAGAGAGGATCAGCGCCAGCGCGGCCGAAATGGCAAGCCCAGCCAGCGTGAAGATGATTATCCCTTTCTTCGTTCTATCCATCAACCGCTCACCTCCGCGCCTCTTCCCTTCACCTCGCCTTCCCGCGGGCCGTAGGTCCTAACCAGGTCTGGCCTTACGGCAAGTACAAGGGAAAGGACCGATACCGTGATTATCGCCTCGCCTATCCCTATGATGGCGTGGATACCGAGCATGGCGGGCAGGGCAACGCTTAACGGTGATGTGCCCGATATGGCCAGTTCCACCGCGCAGGCCCCGGAAGAGAGAAAAACGGAGAACCAGGCGGCCACCGCTGCGGAAAGAAGGTAGAAAGAGCGCTTCTGCGGCAAAAGGCCCCTTGCCAGTTGGAAGATGTAGAAGGCTAGTATGGTCCCGACAACGCCCATGTTGAAGATGTTGGCCCCTAATGCTGTAAGGCCTCCGTCTGCGAATCCGAGGCATTGGACCAGGAGCACGAGCGCGATCACCAGCGAGCCGAGCCAGGGACCCAGCAGCAGGGCGGCCAGCACGCCGCCCAGGAAGTGGCCGCTCGTGCCCCCGGCCACTGGGAAGTTGAGCATCTGGGCGGCGAATATGAAAGCCGAGGCCAAGGCCATCAGGGGCACGGCCTTCTCGTCCAGTTCATCCCTGGCCCTGCGCAGCCCGTAGCCTACGGCTCCTGCGGCGGCTACTCCGGTCACCACGCTTACGCCCGTATTGAGGAATCCATCGGGAATGTGCATTTTCCGCTCCTCCTTTCATCCCGAGCCATCATATCTTACTTGAGACCTGGGCTTGTTTCATTCCGGGTTCAGGGCACCGCTTTCCTCCAGGAGCTTTACTCTCGTTATGGTGGTCCAAAAAAGCAAGGAGGCTCAGAAAACCCGAGCCTCCGTGGCTTGCTCTTCATGTAATAGTAGGCCTTCTTGGCCTTCTAAATAGTATTGAGAAACCGGGCTAAGTGTCAATGTCTTTTGTTCGGAAGCGGGTTGATAGGATTGAGAGGCATGAGGAAGACGAGAACAAAACGGGTCGATCTCAGTCCGTGGATTTACCGGAGAAACCGGGTCCTGCTTGAGGCGGCACCAGGATGATCTTCGATTTGCTTTTTCAACCTGGTGGGTGTATAGTGAACGTGTTGGTCCGATACCTGGAGATAGTGAACCCGGGGAGGCCGACTCCCCGGGAATTTTTTTGAAGGGAGGTGAAGAGATGAGGATCTACGTGGGAAACATGAGCTACTCGACGAGTTCGGAGGACCTGCGGGAAGCTTTCGAGCGTTTCGGCACCGTGGAATCGGCCGAGGTGGTAATGGAGCGAGGGACCAATCGCTCCCGTGGCTTCGGTTTCGTGGAGATGCCCGTGGAATCGGAGGCGAGGAATGCCATCAGCGAGTTGAACGGCAGGGAGATGGACGGGCGCACCCTCAAGGTTAACGAGGCCAAGCCGAGGCTTGCCGGGACCAGGAGCAACTACCGCTTCTAATAGACCGTCGTGGCAGCGCACAGGAAACGGGTGGGCTTTACCCATCCGTTTCTTTTTTTTGTTCCAAATATAAACGGAATCTATCAGAAATGGTCTTTCGACTCGGCGATTTCGTTTCCGTGGAGAGGCTCAGGATCGTGGTTTGTTCCACGCAGTAAGAAGTAGTATCCTTGCTCGTTTTTATGGTATTTGGCGATGCTATGACCCTCAGGAAGCTGTAAAAACTGTTTCTGGCTTATGAAATGGAGTTAACAGCTTGGAAAGTATTGGTAGAATATGTCATTTTGTCGAAAAACAACGATATACCAGGAGGAATCTATGGTCTCCAGAAGCTCTTTTGATTCCCCATGATCGAGGACTTTTCTTTGTAAGATTCTTGGTTGATGTGCACATTAATCCAGGGAGAGGCCGATTAAGGGATGAAAAATGGTCGAACATTGAGGCATTTCTAATATCATAATGATAACAAAATCTGACCCTCAAGTATCGTCAAGTCGATCGTGTTCAAGCCTCAATCTTCCTCCCAAACCAGATCCTTAGATCTCTTGGGTCTCCTTCGGGAAAGCTTCCATTCTCGGAACTCAAAACGAGGTAGAGGACGGTCAAAAGGCCATCTTCCGAAGAGAGGACCAAGATGACCATACTCCTTTCTCTTAAATTCCTTCTATCCTCTCCGGCTGGTCGGTGGTGTAAATAGGGGGAGCGCCTGCATCGAGTATTTCACCTGTGCGGTCAAGTGGGAGAAATTCTCTCGCCAGTAGCGCAGAAGGGAAGGTATCGTTTCTTCCAGTTTCCACAAAGGAAGCTATAGCCCGTCGGCCTCCTTCTGATCCTCGGCCCCGTAGATGGCCTTGGGTCCGAAGGCACCGCCGAACAGTCCGACCGCCTCACCCTGGCACGGCCGTTTCTTTCCGCATGCAAAAAGCAGAGCTTTCGGTCGCAGGGAGGGAAGACAGACCTCAAGGCCTTCTTTATGCCCGGAAGGTCACCTGGTAACACAATGCCGGTGTGCCTTGCACCTTTTTTCTTAATCTCTCCGAAGATCTACCGTCAGGCATGGGCGCTTTTCCCCTCGCTATCCAGGAACTGAAAACAAAAGACCTTCCACCTTTCATCGCGGCCTCTGCTCAAGGCGATTTACGCCTTTCCTTGCCCTGGGAGCCATACCGCAAGGAGAGAAAGGCGGACCAGGTGATCGCCGAGAAGCAAGCCCGCTTCGATGGACGCATCTTCAAGGCCCCTGTTTTTCTTCCGCCACCCGGGCTAGCTTAACTTTGGAGCCGTGGGGGAAGAAGCTAAAGTAGGACTGCCTTTATCACCTGCTTTATAAGCCTGACGTGGATGCCGTGATGAAAGCGATCAAAATGAGGTCTCAGAAATCCGCTGAGGACCACCTGCCTCCGGGTAGTGGGGTGGGTAGAACTTTCCCGAGCGAGTACGGGGCCCTGGAGATTCCAGGTGAGCCCGCTAAAGTGAGAGAAAGCCCTCCAAGAAGACGTTGCCTTGTCCTTTGGTGTTCCTAAGAGAAGAACTCCTTCTCCTCCTCCACAAGCCCCTGCATGACCCCTTTTCCTCTGCCTTTACTCTTTCCCTGCCCGTGCGACCATTTCCTTTAGGCGCTTTCATCGCGTTTAGCCATTGATTTGCCCTTCAATTGGTCGCTCTCTCTACAAAGTAAAAGCTATCTATTGTCGTTTTGGGAGTCCAGGCACGAATTGTTATATGCTACCTGTTGCTGCGCTCCTCACGGCGAGATTCCCGATAGTGCCCAGTGATCCCTTTTTATATAATTAATGTGCGCAAACAAGCAGCAAACCAAGTTTGTACTTATCCGAAGAGAACGAGGCGGGAGGCGGGCGACGGGGTATGCGTCCAGAAGTTGGATGGTGGTTGGAGGCTTCGGTGAGGGATCGGGAGATGGCCGATTCCCTGGCGAAGGATGGACTGTACGAAGGAGCTGCTTTCCACTTGCAACAGTCGGCGGAAAAGGCCCTGAAGGCCCTCCTCCTTCACCTGGGCATAGAATCACGGACCCATTCCTGCGTGCACATGGAAAAGATTTTAAGTGCCAGGGGTATGGATACCTCGGACATCTCCAAGGCATGTAAAAAACTGGATGGACATTACATCATGTCCAGGTACCCGAACGGCGTGGGCGGGCCACCGAAAGATTTCTACAACCTCGAGATAGTAGAGGAGCTCAGGGAATGCCAGGAAAAGATAGAGAAATTCGTGCGTGCCAAGATATAGACCAGTCCCTGCTCGATTCCTTTCTCGATAACCTGCGAGGAAAATTCAGGTTGACCTCGGTGGTGGTGTTCGGCTCCCGGGCCACGGGGGAGAACCTGGAAGAGAGTGACTACGACATCTTCGTGATCTCCCCTGACTTTGAGGGTTACCGTCCCTTTGAGCGTGTCGAGCTTCTGCTCGATGCTTGGCCAGGGCTTGTGCCCCTTGAGCCCGTGGCCATGACACCTGAGGAGTTCAACGCCGCGGACGGGGCCCTGGTCTGGGATATCCTGCTCGAGGGGTTGGTCCTCCTGGACGACGGGACTTTCGAGGAAAAACGCCGTCGTCACCGGGAGCGGATGAGGTCGGGTGAACTCCGGAAGGAAAACGACTGCTGGATAAGAGTGAAATAGCTGAGTCCGATTGCAAGGCTGCTCGGTGCCGAGCCTCAGGGCTTTTTTTGATCCTCGCTTTTCTTGAATCCGCGTTGTATTAAAGCCGCGCGCGCGAGGTGGTAGGAGTTGGTTTCTCGTTCTCACACTGGTCGATGTATTTTATCGAATCCATGAATGTTGAGTCACTTCTTCGATCATCAGTGGTCCTGTTGAAGGACGCTCGTAACCTGCATGGTGCCACGGAATCCATACCCTGCCTCGGCGCCCTTCTTCACGCGGAGCTCCCCGTCGCTCCTCTATGGGAGGAGCCGGTCAAGAGCTTGATCCCGAAACGCCATCCTGCATAGTTGAGATCGACGGGGATTATGTGATGCTGTAGAGAGGTCAAGTTCTTGATCCCGAAACGCCCTCCTGCCTGGTCAGCCATGATCTGACAATATTGCAGCCCTCGAATCAAAGGCCGAGTTAAAGACTGCGGTCATCACGAGACCGGCCGATCTTGCAAGGGATGCCGGCCGGTCTCAGTCGCAGTTTGCTTTACTTGTTTTCCAGTTCCTCGATGCGCTTTCGTATGCTGTCCAGCTGGCGGGACAGGAACTCCGCCCGTGCCTTCAAGAGGTTGAGTTCCTGCTCGGGCCCCATGGACCACCCCGCCATCCCCTCGGATTGCCAGGCTTGCTCCATCTGGGGGGTGGGCCACCTTCCGGTCAACAGGAACTCGGCGCAGGGACCCAGCCCACTCCTGCTTGCGCCCTGCCAGCCGGGACTGTATCCGAAACGCATCCATCCCGGCAGGCCGGTGAGGCGATACATGTTGCGACAACCGAAACCTCCCATATCTGGCCCTCCTTTCTGCTTACTTCCGATGAACTCAAGTTTCAGGGTACACTTCAAGGATCGAAGCCTGTTAGGGGGCGGGTTTGGGATGAGACATTCACTGCCTCCTCCAGGCAATATGACCTCCATGTGGTAGCCCGCACCCGGCGAAAAGGGCTGAGTGCCAGGGATAGGCCCACCGACGTCCCGGAAGCCATGGGTAGAACCTGCGGCAGGGATAAGGGCTCCACCATCCTCGGCAACCTCTTCTTCCCGGTGGCATATCCTCACCTCCCGGCACCAACGACATGCCCTGTTCATATTCAATTATACGAATATAATGAGCATATGTCCATAATAGTTATTGCTGGCCTATGGAGCTTGTCTCAAGGGTAGAGGAGGGATGCATTGGCGGCTTCGCTCGCTCCCTCCTGCTATCGTGCTTCCGCGGAAGGTATTCTATGGGGGGATTCTAAGAATTCCTGGAAACGGGGAAACGGTGCGCCTCGGGGAACGCATTTCAACTACCTGTCATAGGGAAAGTGGCATAGATGCAGCCACGCGTGAAAGGCGGGTATCGAAGCACGCATTTTCGCGTTCTTGTGGACCGGACGACCAATAAGGGTCAGAAGCCGAAAACCGTCGGCTCCGGTCATCCGCGTTCACGCCGGTTACCCGATCATGGGAAAGTTGGATGGGGATGAAAGCGGCAAGATGCACTGATTGCCCCGCGCCCCTTTGTTACCTCAATGTCTTCGACCATTCCCCCGCTTTTTGCCCTTCCACGATGTACACGGAGGAGATAGGGAAAGTCAGCCAGGAGCTGGTCGAGGGCGAGCTCGGGGAGGTGGCAAGGGTATCCTCGGTGGTGGAGGGCGTCAACTATTGCAAGAAGACGAGGGTGGAGGAGGTTATCGATTTCGCGCGGAGGCTTGGCCTGAAGAGGCTGGGCATAGCCTTTTGCGTGGGCCTGCGAAAAGAGGCCAAGGTCCTCGCCGACATACTGTCAGGCCAGGGGTTCGAGGTGGTCTCGGTATGTTGCAAGGTCGGCGGAATATCAAAGGAAGACTTCGGGGTGAAAGAAGAGGAAAAGATAAACCCCGGGACATACGAAGGTGCTTGTAACCCCGCGGCCCAGGCCCTGGTCCTGGAAAGGGAAGGCAGCGAGCTCAACATCCTGCTGGGACTTTGCGCTGGCCACGACTCCATATTCATCGCCACCACCAGGACGCTGACCACCGTGTTGGCCACAAAGGACAGGGTCACCGGGCATTGCCCTTGCAGCCCGTTTACCTGTCAGAATCCTACTACGGTCGCTTGAAGGCCACGAGGGAATGACCGGGTCCAGGGGATCTCGAGGGGCAGAAAACCCCATCATTATCGCGTTGTACCCTGTCCCGACCTTCTCGTTCATTGTGCGGCCCGGCGCTGATGTGATAGCGTATATGTAGCTTATGCCCATTACGAGGTGAGGTACCTTGTTCTTGGTCGATGGGAGCAACTGCAGCGGATGTGGTGCCTGCGAGGATGCCTGCCCCCGGGGTGCCATAAAGATACAGGGGGCTGTCGCGGTCATAGACCACTCGAAATGCGACCAGTGCGGTTCCTGTTTTGAATCCTGTCCACGTGGAGCCATCTACCAGGACGAAACGGCCTTGGCGACCCCGGATTTAAGGAAAGCGGGTATCGACGCCTACCGGGACCGGCAGCCGGAATCGGCCGCTCTGTCGAGGATACCCAGGGGGGACGTCGCCAGGTCGGCCACGGAGAAGAGATTGGCCCGATTGCTTGCCGCCCTTATCCCCGTGGCCCTGGAAGCGGTGGCGAGCCTGGCGCGTAACCTGGCAGGTGGGCGAAGGGCGAGGATGTCGGGGAAAGCTGCCGGGGATAGATCCGCGAGGAACTCCCTTCCCGCCCAGCACCGACATCGTTTCAGGGGAGGGTGGTATTAGCCTGTTTGGCCGGG
>JBBFMI010000072.1:0-8523 GCA_037478635.1 Candidatus Geothermincolales bacterium
CTGGGGATCGGCGTGCTGGGGATCGCGACGTGGGCGGACCTGGGGAAGGAATCGCGGGCCTATGCGAGGGTGGGGGCGACGGTCGCCGTTTTCATCTTCCTGCTGAACCCGGTGTTCAACCGGAACGGGTCCCACGTGCTGGTCTACGGGCCGCACGTACCGGTGCTGGGAAAGCTGGACGTCACCCTGGAGGCGGTGCTCTACGGGGGGCTGGCCGCCTGGAGGGTCTTCTTCTTGGTCCTTTCCTTCGGGATGGCGGGAATGCTGCTCGACCCCGACGAGGTGTTGCGGGTTCTTTCCCCGTCCGCCTGGAGGACGTCCCTGGCCCTGGGGCTCTCGGTGCGGATGTACCCCACCCTGGTCACGGAGGCGCAGAGGATGAGGGAGGCGCAGATGGCAAGGGGGATCCCGCTCGAGTCGGGGACCCGCTGGGAGAGGTTCCGGGCCCGCCTTCCCCTGTGGATGTGTCTTTTCCGGAATTCCCTGGAGCGTGCCTCGGCGCTGGCCGAATCCATGGCGGCCCGGGGCTTCGGAGGCGGGAGGAGGACCAGCTGGAAGAGGAGGCGGCCGAGGCCCCGGGATGGCCTGGTGGCCGTGTCGGTGGCCGCTCCGCTGTGGGCGGCGGTGGTAGCGGGATCGGTTTCGGGAGGGTATTCACTGTTCCCCTCCCCGGAGCCCTTGAGAAGTGGCCTTTCCGCGTGGGCCTTGCTCGGCCTGTCCCTACCCTTCGTCCTCCTCGGGTGGTTGAGCGCCTGGTGGAGGGGGAGCGGGAGGAGGCACCTCTTGTGAACCGGAGGGAGATTGCTTTGCCGGCGGGGTTTTTAGAGACGAGGGATCTCGCCGCGTTGTCGCATTTCGGGAGGAGTGGCCCCCGCATTCACCTGTGGGGCAGTTCAGGCTTGGAAAGGTTTTCCTCCGGTGTCCGGGTGGCCGCCGTCTTGCGGCCCCGGTGCCGGGATTCCGCCCCGGGTGGAGCCCTGATGCGAGTAGAGGTGTGCGCGGATGCCCCTGATTGAGCTGAAGGATCTCACTTACTGGTATCCCGACCGGGAGGACCCGGCCATCGAGGACGTGAGCCTCGAGGTGGAAGAGGGCGAGTTCGTGTTGATACTGGGTCCCACCGGTTGCGGCAAGAGCACCCTCATGCGGGTCCTGAACGGCCTGGTCCCACACTTCCACGGCGGGAGGGTGTCGGGAAAGGCCGTGGTGGCCGGCAGGGACCTGGCCCGCAGTACCACGCGGGAGATGGCCTCCCTGGTGGGGATGGTCTTCCAGGACCCGGAGGACCAGGCGGTCACCACCTCGGTGGAAAGGGAGATCGCGTTCGGCCTGGAGAGCATGGCCCTGCCTCCCGGGCTCATAGCGCGCCGGGTGGAGGAGATGCTCTCCGGCATGGGCCTTTCCCGGCTGAGGGAGGCGTTCATCCCCACCCTTTCGGGAGGGGAGCTGCAGAAGGTGATCCTCGCCTCGGTGATGGCGGCTCACCCCCGGCTTCTGGTGTTGGACGAGCCCACCTCCCAGCTGGACCCCGTGGGGGCGGAAGAGCTCCTCAACCTGGTGCGCAGGATCCACGAGGAGATGGGCACCACGGTGATCATGTCCGAGCACCGCCTGGAGAGGTGTTATCACTACGCTTCCCGGGTGATCTACATGGAAGAAGGCAGGATCCTGTTCGACGGGGAACCCTCCAGGGCAGCGGCGTGGCTGAGGGAGCGCGGAAAGGCCTTCCTCCCCCCGGTGGCCCGGGTGTTCGCCCGGGCGGGCTGGGAGGATCTGCCCCTCACCGTGGTCCAGGGACGGAGGCTCATCGCGCCCCTTATGGACGGCTTCCGACTGGAAGATCCCGGGGCCGTCCGGCCCGACGCGCAGGGGGCGGAGGAGACGGTTTCCGCCCGGGGTCTGTGGTACCTGTACCCGGAGGGAAAGGAGGCGTTGCGGGGCATAGACCTTCACCTGCGGGCGGGAGAGAGCCTGGCGGTGCTGGGGGAAAACGGGGCGGGCAAGAGCACACTTGTCCGTTGCCTCCTGGGGCTGCTCAACCCCACCCGGGGGAAGGTGAGGGTCCTGGGTAACGCCATGGACCCGGGAAGGCTGGCGGAACTGAGGGGAGAAATCGGTTACTGTCCCCAGAGCGTCCGCGGCCTCTTCCTTCGAGAGACCGTCAGGGAGGAACTCCTCCTGTCCCTATCCCTTAAGGGGATGGGAGGTGGGAAGGCGGAAGAAATGGCCAATTCTCACCTGGAGAGGCTCGGGCTCGATGGCCTGGCCGAGAGACACCCCTGGGAGCTGAGCAGCGGAGAGAGAGAGCTGGCGGCCCTGGCGGTGGTCACGGTGGGTCGTCCCAGGCTGTTGTTCCTGGACGAACCCACCCGGGGACTCGACTATCCTTCCAAGGAGAAGGTTATCGGGCTTCTGGAGGAGCTCGAGGATGAGGGATGCGCCCTGCTGGCCGTGACCCACGACGTGGAGTTCGCGGCGGCGGCCTCCAGGAGGGCCGCCATCCTCGGGGGCGGTCGGGTGGTGGCGGAGGGGTCCTCGCGGGAGGTCCTGGGAGACTCCCTCTTCTTCTCTCCCCAGGTGAGCAGGCTCCTGCGAGGATACGGCGACGGCGTCACCACTGAACGGGAGGCAGTGGATCTCCTGAGGGAGCTGGCGTCGGGGGATCCTGAAACCCTCCGGCCGGGGAAGCGGAGTGACAGGGCTTGATGGATCGGAAGGCGGGTCTTGGGCGATGCGAGGGAATCTCGTGGGTGGGACGCCTTATGGATTTGGTCCAAGGTCGGGCTCGCAGGGGTCACGGTGGGGACATGGCGGAGGGAACGGAAGGGTGGCCCGTATCCGGGGAAGCGCCTCCCTGGTGGGGATCGGTCGGGATAGTGGCGAGGAGATTAGGAGACCGAAGATTTCTCGGGGTGTATCGTCGCCATGGTGGTTAAAGAAGACGACGTTCTCGCCGGCGCCGCGGTCGTGAAGAGGAGAGGCTTGCCGGCCGCGGGAAGGGGCACGCTTTCCCGTTTCCTGGTCGCATCCATCCATGCGGCCGTCCTTGCCTCCCTGGTGGTCCTCGTGTACCTGGGCCTCAGGGGCGTCCCGCCCTTCGAACGGTGGTCCGTGAATTCCCTTTTCCTTGCTGGGTTGGTCTTGCTTTTCCTGTTCTTGCGATTCGAGAGGGCGGCGGTGGGACCCCGTGAACTGGCCCTGGCCGGCACCCTGGCCGCGGTGGCCGCCGCGGGCAGGGTGCTGTTCGCGGCCGTGCCGGGCGTGCAGCCCGTCACTTTCCTCTCCCTCCTGGCGGGCTACGTGTTCGGCGTGGAAAGCGGCTTCGTGGTGGGAGCCCTGGCCGCCCTGCTCAGCAATTTCTTCCTGGGCCATGGGCCCTGGACTCCCTGGCAGATGCTGGGCTGGGGCTTGGCCGGGATATCGGGAGGGCTGTTGCATCCCCTCTCCAGGGGCGAGAGGGGGAGGGCGGTCCGTTTAGGCACGAGACTTTTGGTCGTCCTGGGAGCGGCGTGGGGCTTCCTCTTCGGTTGGATGATGGATCTCTGGTACTGGGCATCCTTCGTGCGTCCCCTGGACTGGAGGAGCCTCTCGGCCGCATTCGCTTCCAGTTTCTGGTTCGACCTCCTCCATTCCCTGGGCAACGTGGCCTTCGCCCTGCTCGTGGGGCCGGCCATGTTCTCCGCTCTCCTGCGGTTTCGGGGCAGGTTGAGAGTCGTCTGGGTGGATCGCGCTCCCCGGATGGGATCGGGTGGGCGGTGCCCGGGAACCATCGAGTCCCCGGAGTGCATTGGAACGGGAGGTAAGACCGAGCTCACTACCCCGGACGCGGTCGGTTGCAGCGAAGTGGAAAGATTGTCGGAGGTGAGAGGCAGATGACCGGTTCCCGGAGGACTACGGAAAGGTGCACGGGGATGTCGACCGCGGGTATCTGCCTGGCCGCGTTGATCCTTGCCGTGACGGGGGCGATGGTGCAACCCCTGCCCGGGAGACTCGCCGTGGCGGGAGGGGGATTGTCCGGTGCCATATCCTACCTGGAAGGAAGGCAGATGGCCGACGGGGGCTTCGCCGAACCCGGCCGTTCGACCCGGGGCGCCGACGCTACGACGGCCTGGTGCGTCATGGCCCTTTGCGCCGCGGGGAAGAACCCCCACGAGGTCAGGAAGAACGGGCTGTCGCCCCTGGATTTCCTGGCCACGCAGGCGGGGAACTGGAACAGCGCGACCGATTACGAGCGGGCACTCCTGGCGGCGGCGGCTGCCGGGGAAGACCTGCGGGAATTCGGCGGGGTAGACCTGGTGGAAAAGGTCCGTTCTTTCCAAAAGGGCGACGGGAGGATCGGGGACGCGGTGAATTCCAACGCCTTCGGGATCCTGGCCTACAGGGCCGCGGGCATACCGATTCCGCCCGGGGCGGTTAACTGGCTTCGTTCGGCCCAGAACCCCGACGGCGGCTGGGGCGTGAGTCCCGGCCAGGCCAGCAACCCGGACATGACCGCCGCCTCCATCATGGCGATGCGGGCGGCAGGGGTAAGCCCGGCGGACGACGCCCTCAGGAAGGCCCTCTCCTACCTCCGCTCGGCGCAGAACCCCGACGGGGGTTTCTCCAACGCGGGCGGCGCTTCCGATACCTCCTCCACCGCCTGGTGCGTGCAAGCCCTGGTGGCCATGGGCGAGGACCCGGCAGGGCAGGCCTGGTCAAAGGGGGGCAACACCCCCAGGGGTTTCATCCTGTCCATGCAGGCCCCGGACGGCCATTTCCGCTGGAAGACGGGAAGCGACATGAACCCCGTCTGGACCACGGCCTATGCCGTTTGCGCCCTGGCGGGCAGGCCCTTTCCCATCCTCACTTCCTTCCGGAGCCCCGGAAGGGCATCGGGCCAGTTAGAGGCGTCCCAGGAGCCAGGGGGAAACGGGGAGGGGGAGGAAAAGGCCGACGGTGAGGGAGAGGGCGCCCCGCGGGCCGAGGGCGAGGCCGGGGAGGGGGAATCCCCGGCCGGGGAAGGAGAACAAGGGGCGATGGAAGACGCCGGCGGATCCGGGTCTGTCCAAGGCAGCGTCGATGGGTCGATGAATGGCAAAGGTGGGAACGGCAACCTCGTGGCCATCAGCTCCGGGCTCACCGTGGGCCTGCTGGCGGGTCTCGCCCTTTGGTGGTTGCTGGGCAGGAGATCCGGCTGCGACCCGGTATCCCTGGCGCGAAGGTTGGTCTCCCGTGTCTCGCATCCGTCGAGGGGGAAGATGCCCGGTTGAGGAACCCTCGTTCCGATCGGCCCACCGGGGTTTCCCGGGAGAGACCCCTTTCCCGGGGCGAGGTGGATCACAACCCCACGACCTTCTCCGCCAGACACCCCGCCTCTCGGCGTATTCTTATGATGGGCCCGGCGACGTTTTAGTTGTAGACCTCGCAGTGGCCGTCCCGGGTACCTCGCCGGGGTGCGGCGCCGTCGGCTTCCGGGCTTTCGGATAGCTCGACGATCGCTTTAATCGCTCGATAATCGCTGTAGTACGATAGAAGGTGGGCGGGACAGGTCGGCCGGAGAGTTGCGTTCCCGCTTTCGGGAGCAGTTTTTTCCGCTGGAAAGGGGGAAAAAGAAGTGCCGCTTCGGTGGCAGAGGGAGCGGTTCCTGGTCTTGGAAAAGGTGAGGCTCACCCTGCGCCGCTGGGACATGTTGGGGAAGGGGGACCTGGTGCTGGTGGCGGTGAGCGGCGGGGCCGATTCCCTCTGCCTGCTGGACGTCATGGCCCAGCTCTCTCCCCGGCTTGACCTTCGCCTTCACGTGGTCCACGTCGATCACGGACTGAGGCCGGAATCGGCGGAGGACGCAGAGTTCGTGCGGGAGGTGGCCGCGTATTACAGGTTGCCCTGCAGGGTGGCAAAGGTCCGGGTGGAAAGGGGGAGGGGGAGGGGGTCCACGAGCCCGGAAGAGGCGGCCAGGAGGGCCAGGTACCAGGCCTTCGAGGAAGCGGCCAGGGAACTGGGAGCCGACAGGGTCGCCACCGGCCATACCGCTGACGACCGAGCCGAGACGCTGCTCTTGCGCCTGCTCACCGGCGCCGGTCCGGAGGGCCTTCGGAGCATACCCCCGGTCAGGGGCATCTACATCCGTCCCCTGATCGAGGTGTTCCGGAGCGAGGTGGAAACGTACGTTCACCATCTTCCCTTCAAGCCCCGGTTGGACGTGAGCAACCTGGATCTACGGGTTCCCCGCAACCGGGTGAGGCACGAGTTGCTGCCCCTCCTGGAGAGAAGGTACAATCCCGCGGTCAAGGAGGTCCTTTGCCGCGAGGCGGACACCTTGTACCACATGGTGGAACTGGTGGAGGAGAGGGCGGAGGAACTCGAGCAAAGGGCGGTCACCCGCCTGGACGACGAGGTGGTCATCGACCGGAACGCTCTCCTGGAAGCCCCAGTCCTCCTGCAGAGGCAGGTGATCGCCCGGTCCCTGAGGAGGGCGGGGGGAGAGGCGGATTACCACCTGGTGGAAGAGCTCCGGCGGCGTTTCCTGGAGGGGGAGGAGAATCCCTGGCTTGACATCGGGCCTGGGCTAGTGGCGAGGAGGGTTTACGACCGCATCGTTTTAGGTCCGCGTCCCGCCCCGGGGGAGCTCGAGGAGGTTAAGATCGACGGCGAGGGGATTTTCCAGCTGCCGGGCTGGACGCTGAGGGTGACGCTGGAGCCATGGGAAGGTGGAGATCCCAGGAAGGCGGTGACCAGCCCCCTGGAGGCGTTGCTGGACGCGGAGAGGTTGCGGTTCCCCTTGAGGGTGCGGGGCGTCAGGCCGGGAGACCGTTTCCATCCCCTGGGCGCTCCCGGGACCCGAAAGCTGCAGGATTTCCTGGTGGACCTCAAGGTCCCCCTGGAGCGGAGGAAAGACGTGGCGGTCCTCGAATCGGATGGGGAGATAGCCTGGGTGATGGGGATGAGGATCGACGATCGGTTCAAGGTGACGCCGGATACCAGGAGAGTGGCCAGGATGCGGCTATACCGGGACAGGATGGTCTCCCTGGGCGCGCCCAGGGGACTCTGGGTGGAGGAATGACGCCGGTGGGGGATGCCTGGTTTGGAGGGGAGGATCCATGAAAGGGCAGATAATCGTGAGCGAAGAGGATATACGCCGCCGGTTGAAGGAGCTGGGGGAGGCCATAACCCGGGATTACCAGGGGAAGGACCTGGTCATGGTGGGAGTGCTGAAAGGGGCCTTCGTTTTCCTGGCCGACCTGGTGAGGGAGGTGGACCTCCCGCTGGAGGTTGACTTCGTGGCGGTGTCCAGCTATGGGGATGACACCGTTAGCTCCGGGGTGGTGAGGATTATAAAGGACCTGGACCTCGACATCTCGGGCCGCCACGTGCTCTTGGTGGAGGACATCGTCGACACCGGCCTGACCCTGCGCTACCTCGTCGACCTCCTGAAGGCGAGGGACCCGGCCTCCCTGGAGGTTTGCGCCTTGCTGAACAAACCGGCGGCGCGTAAAGTGGAGGTGGAGATCAAGTACTGCGGCTTCGATATCCCCTCCCTCTTCGTGGTGGGTTATGGCCTGGACTGCGCGGAGAGGTACCGGCACTTACCCTACGTCAAGGCCCTGGAGGGAGGGGCGGAAAAAGCCGATGAAATGGATGGCGGATGATAGTCCATCGGTGGCACGAAGGGGCAGCTCCCGTTCCCTATGCTTTCACCGGGGACGGGAACTGGATTAACAGCGGAAACGTCGCAAGACTGCGGGGTCGTGTGCCCCGTTTCCCGGGACGTGAGCATCCCGGGAGAAAGGGGAGGTGAAAGTTGAACCAGGGTAACAGGAGGCTCTGGAGGGCGGCGATATTCTACGCCGTCATCTTCTTCATAATCATCCTCGTCTGGACCAGGTCGCCCAGCCTCTTCGGCAACGGAAAGGAGCACGACCTCACCTGGTTCATGGACCGCCTCAAGGCCGGTGAGCTGGCCCGGGTGACCATTTTGGACAAGGACCACAAGGTTAAGGGAGTGCTCCAATCCGGCAAGGAATTCGAGGTGAGCTACCCCTCCGACTACGGCGGGGAGCTGGTGAAGGAGATCGAGTCCTACCGGGCCAAGGCCTTCTCCGACGACCCCGAGACCGCGAGGAATTACCAGTCTTATCGGGATCTCGTGGTGGAGGTGGATCCCCAGAGGGGTTTTGACCTCCTGGGAATGATCGTCAACATCTTGCCCTTCCTGTTGGTGGTGGTGCTCTTCTTCTTCCTGTTCCAGCAGGCCCAGGGCGGCGGCAGCAAGGTCATGTCCTTCGGAAAGAGCCGGGCCAAGCTGGTCACCAAGGACATGCCCCGGGTGACCTTCAAGGACGTGGCCGGCATCGACGAGGCGGTGGAGGAGCTCATGGAGATCAAGGAGTTCCTGGCCAACCCGGCCAAGTTCCAAGCCCTGGGGGCAAGGATCCCCAAGGGAGTGCTCCTGTACGGCCCCCCCGGCTCGGGGAAGACCCTGCTGGCGAAGGCGGTGGCGGGGGAGGCGGGAGTCCCCTTCTTCTCCATATCCGGCTCGGACTTCGT
>JBBFMI010000073.1:0-8493 GCA_037478635.1 Candidatus Geothermincolales bacterium
CCCCCTTCCGTTATATCCTCTGACCGGAAAGAAAGGCGTCGAGAAGGCGCCGGCATAAAATAAAAAGACCGATCTCAAGAAGAGCGTGACCACGGAGGTCTCGAACCTTCGTGGTTTTTGTTTGAAAACGGAAGGGAAAGGGAACGGTCGAAGGATCCCTCCTTTCTTCGAGACCGGTCCTCGGCGAATCCGGGGAATCCTTTGATCCATAGGCCGCAGCCTGGTTCCCGTTGCCGAGACGCGGGTTTTAGGAGCTCATGAAAGGAGGCGCCATGCCCAAGGTACTGGTAAGCGGTCGAGGAGGAAGCGGTAAGAGCACCCTGGTGAGCCTCCTCGCCCTTAGGCTGAGCGAATCTGCCCCGGTCCTGGTGGTGGACGCCGACGAGTCAAATCTCGACCTCCCATCCATGCTAGGCCTGCCTGAACCATCCCTGACCCTCATGGACTGGCTGGGCGGGAAACCGGCGGTGCGGGAGAAGCTGATGGCGCTGCTACGGGGCACGGGAGGGGAAGACCTGACCCTTTTCGGGAAGGGCTTGAGGCCAGGCGACATACCCGAGGCATGCAGGTCGGGGCGGGACGACCTGCACCTGGTGAGGGTCGGAAAAATCGAGCACAGCATGGAAGGTTGCGCCTGTCCCATGGGTGCCGTGGCCCGGGCATTCCTCGTGGCCCTGGGCACCGAGCCCGGGGATTGGGTCCTGGTGGACACCGAGGCGGGGATCGAGCACTTCGGCCGCGGGGTCCTGGAAGGGGTTGACAGGGTTCTCCTGGTCGTGGATCCCTCGAGGGAAGCGGTGGTGCTCGCGGAGAAGGCTTCCCGACTGTGCCTGGAAGCCGGAAAGCCTTACCTCGTGGTGGCGAACAAGTCCGACCAAGCCTTTGGCGCCAGGTTGCACGACCTCCTGGTCGAAAAGGGCCTGAACCCGGCCTCGGTCATCGGCTACCTCCCTTCTATATCCCGGGCCAACCTGGAGGGCATGCCCCTGAGCACGAGCGGAGTGGAGGAACAGCTTAGCGAGGTCATCGCCGCACTGGAGGTGTCGGACGAAGTGGCCGCCTCTTCGGCGGACTCTTGATCGGCCGGCGGTGATGGTCGATCGACATGGCGGTGAGGAAAGATCGGGATGGAACGAGGAGGAGAAGATGGCCAGGAAAAGAGGACGCGCAAGGAAGATTTTCATAGCGAGCCTGCCGCTCGTCTTGGCCGCGCTCGTCGGCCTGGCGGTTCTTCCAGGTTGCGGGGGCAAAGGTGAGGCGACCGGGCCCGGGAAGACCACCGTTACCGACATGGCCGGTCGGAGCGTGGAGGTGAAAGTGCCCGCCGAGCGGGTGGTGGCCATCGGCCCCGGCGCCCTTCGTCTCGTGTGTTACGTGGGCGCGGCGGACAAGGTGGTGGGCATCGAGAACATGGAGAAGCAGTGGTCCTCGGGGCGCCCGTACATAATGGCCCATCCCGAGCTCCTGGAGCTCCCCGTCATCGGGCAGGGCGGCCCTGATTCCTCTCCCGACCCGGAAAAGCTGATGGGCGTGGATCCCGACGTCATCTTCGTCGCCTACCTGGTGGATGCCGCCAAGGCGGACGAGCTGCAGCAGCGCACCGGCATCCCGGTGGTGGTGTTGAGCTACGGTCAGCTGGGCACCTTCGACAGGGAACTCATGGATTCCATAACCCTGGTCGGGGAGATAACCGGCAACCAAGAAAGGGCGACCCGGGTGCTGGATTTCATCCGCGGGTGCCAGGAGGACCTGGCGGCCAGGACCAAGGGTATACCGAAGGAGGACAAGCCCAGGGTTTACGTGGGCGGCATCGGCTTCAAGGGTACCCACGGCATCGAGAGCACCCAGGGCGGCTTCCCGCCGCTGGATGCCATAGGTGCGGTCAACGTGGCCGATGAGACCGGCAAGAAGGGGAGCGTGATGGTGGAGAAGGAGAAGATACTGGCCTGGGATCCCGACATCATCTTCATAGACGGCGGCGGCCTGTCCATGGTCAAGGAGGATTACGGCAAGAACCCGGGCTTCTACCGGTCGTTGCGGGCGGTCAGAGAAGGCAGGGTCTACGTCTACCTGCCCTACAACTATTACACGACCAACGTGGATACGGCCCTGGCCGATGCTTATTTCATGGGCAAGGTCGTCTTCCCCGAGGCCTTCGGCGACGTGGACCCGGCGGCCAAGGCGGATGAGATCTACCGGTTCCTCCTGGGAAAGGACCTCTACGAGCAGATGGCCCGGGACTTTATGGGATTCGTCCCGCTGGACCTGGCCCACTGATGGCAGGCGCCCGCGCAGCCGGAAAATGTGAGACGAGAGGTCACCCTTTTGACCATTGAAAAGAGGGGGATGGCGGCGAGGTCGGCGATAGACGTTTACCGGGGCTTTTCCCGGAAGAAGTTCCTGCTGGTTACCGCGATCTTCCTGGGAACCCTGGTCCTTGCCGCCGTGGCCGTCACCCTGGGGTCTGCCGGACTTTCGCTGGGGGACGTGATCAGGGCCCTGGTGGGCAGGGCGGAGGAACCCATCTATCGCATCGTGCTGCACATCCGCCTTCCCAGGGTGGCGGCGGCATTGCTGGCCGGGATGGGCCTGGCGGTGGTGGGCTGCGTCATGCAGAACCTGCTGGTGAACCCCCTCGCCTCCGATTACACCCTGGGCATATCCCAGGGAGCGGCCTTCGGGGCGGCGGTGGCCATTGTATTCCTGGGCGCCGGGTCTACCCAGAGCACCACCTTGGACGCAGTCTGGGTGAGGAACCCCTACGTAGTGACCATCTTCGCCTTTCTGGGCGCCATCCTCACCACGGTGGTGGTCCTCGGCATGGCGGGGCTCAGGAAGATGGCGCCCGAGGCCCTGGTGCTCGCGGGGATAGCCATGGGAGCGCTTTTCTCCGCCGGCACGGTGATCGTCCAGTATTTCGCCAGCGACGTCCAGGTGGCGTCGGTGGTCTTCTGGACCTTCGGCGACCTGGGCAGGGTGACCTGGGTGGAACTGGCCATCATGGCGGCGGTGATCCTTCCGGTCACGGCCTTCTTCGTCCTCAAGAGGTGGGATCTCAATGCCCTGGCCGCCGGGGACGAGACGGCCAAGAGCCTGGGGGTCAGGGTGGAGAGGCTTCGGCCGGCGGGCATGTTCCTGGCGTCGACGGCGGCCGCCGTGTGCGTCTCGTTTTTGGGCATCATAGCTTTCGTGGGCCTGGTGGCGCCCCACCTGATGAGGAGGATCGTGGGCTCGGATTACCGGTACCTGCTTCCGGGGTCGGCGGTCGCGGGAGCGCTGCTGCTCCTGGCCTCCGACACAATGGGAAGGACGGTGATAGCGCCGGTGGTGCTCCCGGTGGGGGCGATCACCTCCTTCCTCGGGGCGCCGCTCTTCATCTACCTGTTGCTGAGGGGGTACAGGAGGTGAGGTCGACACTGCGAGGTTGAAAGCCCTTTGATCTTCGCGGGCGGATGGGGAAACCCCATTTTGGGCAGATCGACGTGGAAGGGAGGTATTTGGGCCTGGAGAAAACCTCGAGAAGTGAGGGCTCACAAGGCGTAAGATCAGGAATATCGGGTATCCGTGACGAGGAGGTCCACCGATGCCGGTGGCAGAGACGGCGTTGACGGAAGAGGGACTGGAGATAACCTGGGAACGGAGCGCACTGGAGCTGGAGGGCGTGACCTTCTCGTATCCCACGGGAGAGGTCCTGAGGGGGGTCACCTTCCGCCTCCGGTACGGGGAGGTGTGCTCGGTCCTGGGCAACAACGGGGCCGGCAAAACGACCTTGCTCAGGTGCATCCTGAACATCCTCGAGCCCACGGGCGGGGTGGTCATGGTGGAGGGTGCCTGCGCCAGGTCCATGCGGCCGGCGGAGAGGGCGAAGAGGGTCGGTTACGTGCCCCAGCGCCATGACGGCTTCCACCGGTTGACCGTGTTCGAGGCGGTGCTCCTGGGAAGGAAACCCTACGTGAACTGGTCGGCGGGGAGGCGGGACCTGGAGGTGGTGGAATCCGTCCTCGACAGGCTGGACCTTTCCCGCCTGTCCCTCCGTTACACCGACGAGATCAGCGGCGGCGAGCTGCAGAAGGTCTTGATAGCCAGGGCCCTGGCCCAGGAGCCCAGGATACTCCTGCTGGACGAGCCCACCAGCAACCTCGACCTCCGGAACCAGGTGGAGGTGATGGAGATCCTGCGCTCCGAAGCCCGCCGCTCGGGGTTGTGCGTGCTGTCCGCCATCCACGACATCAACCTGGCCCTCCGCTACTCCGACAAGTTCGTGGTCCTTAAGGGAGGCGTGGTCCACCGGTGGGGAGGCCCCGAGGTGGTGACCGAGGAGGTGGTGGAGGAGGCCTATGGGGTAAAGGTCAAGATACACGACGTGGAGGGCGTCAGGTGCTGCCTGCCAGTAACTCCAGGTCACGGGAGGAACCCGTCCGCCCCGTGATCCTGGACGGGTTCATCCCGGAGTGGGTGGACAGGTCCCCGGAAGCCGAGGGACCCGACGGGGGCGGGAGCAACCGGCGGCGACTGCGAGGCTGAAGCGTTGAACTGGCCCGGGTGCAGGACGAGAATTAGGTCATGCCACGAGGTAGGCCACCGAGAGCGGAGACGGGGGAGGGAAAGGATGGCTTCCTTCGATGAAAGGGCGTTCCACTTGGTCCAGATCGGCATCATCCATTCCCCTTACCGGGAGCAGGGCGAGGCTCCTTACCAAGGGAGGTTTTCCGACTTGGTATCGCGCATAGAGGTCTTTCCCCGCTACGAGCCGGGACTGAAGGACATCGAGCGGTGCACCCACCTTTACGTCATATACTGGGCTGACCGGGCCTCCAGGGAGGACCTCCAGGTGGTGACGCCCTGGGGGCCGGAACCGAGGGGGGTCTTCGCCTGCAGGTCCCCGTCCCGCCCCAATCCCCTCAACCTGTGCGTGGTGGAGCTTTTGAAGAGGGAGGACAACGTCCTCCTGGTGAGGGGGCTTGACGCCCTGGACCGAAGCCCCCTGGTGGACATCAAGCCCTACAGCTCCCGCATCGATGCCGTCGAGGGAGCCAGCATCGGGTGGTTCGAGGAGGCGAGGGGCTCCGGGTGCGGCCTGGGGAGCATCGCCGACTCCTCCTGACCCTCCCGGCCAAGAAACCGACGGTTCCGTTCCATTCCCACCGTGGGGATGACGGGGTTGGTAGCCCCACGCCGTGTTCCGGTCACCTCGAGGCTTGACATCGCTCTTTATCGCCGCGGTTTGTGCCCGGTACCTCGATGCCGCGGGAAGGAAAACGGGGTGGTTGGCCCACTACTTATCCCTGACAGGAAATGGCAGCCGTTCAACCTGGCAATAAATAGCAATGGATTGGCGGTCTTTGCCCGTTCCCATGACACGAAAAAGGGGACGCTTTCGAAGGGTAAATCCGCGCGCTATCCAGCCCCGGCCCCGTTTTACCGACGGGGCCTTCCTGGTTTAAGCTAAGTAGGAAAATACTACAAGCGGTGGCTGGGAGGTGGCGTTTTTTCATCGACGACTGAACCCGACGCGTCCATGGTGTTTTCCCGTTCTGAAGGAGGGATGGAGCATGGGATGGGAAGATCTGGTGGACAAGATCAGCCGGCCCCTGGTGGCCAGGGTGATAAAGAACCGCTGGGGATACACCGACGAGGAGTTCCGCAGGGCCATGGAAACCGGGCTTTTCGACATCCTGAGCGTGAGGGCCCTCATGTACTGGCTGAAGGCCGAGCCCGTGTGCTCGCGGAACTGCTCCGCCTGCCATAACGAGTGCAGGCCGCTGTATTTCGACCCCATGGGGATGTTGGTGCGCCACAGGTGCCCTCCCGCGGTGTGCGTCCACGGCCTTTCCCAGCTGTCCCCCCTCATCTACGACTACTACGACCACATGATCCGGGGAGCAGATCCCCGGGAGATGGTCTTCGACCACGTGACCTGTACCGACCTGGGGCTGGAGTACGGCGGCATGGGGAGCAACCTGTTCAGGCTTACCTACGAACGCATGCCCTTGACGGAGATAATGCGTTTTCTCTTGAGGATGGCGCCTTACCTGGTCGTGAAGAACCGGAAGGCCAGGGGGCAGTGCCGTGCCGTGGCCGAGGCTCCCAGGAGCGGGGGGCCCGAACCCACCGATTTCATGAGAAGGGCGCCCCTGAGCGACGAGGAAATGGAGGCGTTTCTCGCCTCGCCCAAGAGGGTCCGCCGCCTCCGTTCCATCGAGAAGTTCCAGGACCGTCGGATAGTCATAAAGGTGGTCTCGTCCAGCGCCTGCCTGGCGGGCCACCGGGAGGGGGACGAGTTCCAATTGGACGTGGTGGGCAGGGTGCTCCCGGAGTCCTCGGACAAGGGCGTCTGCATAATGGCCTTGGCCAAGATCTGGTGGCGGGTGCTCCTCATGCTGGAGAGGATGGCGGCCGCGGTGGACGGCGAGGAGTCCTTCCGGAGCCCCCTGTTCGACCTGCCCATGAACTGTTACGGGGCGGGCCTTCCCCTGGGGGCGTGCGGCGAGATCCTCATGAGGGTGGAACTCCGCTGATTTTTTCTGAAAGGAAAAGGTTAGCGGGCGTGGGTCCCGCTTGACCACGGCCTTCTAGATAGCAGGGGGATGACGCGATCGTCGAGGATGTAACTGGGAATTAGCGTCCGTCCGGGATTTTATCGAGCAGGCAAGATCGTTCCCACCCATCCTGGCGACCGGGTTCAAGGCCCGTCGCTCTGGCCCGGGTTCAGGCTTTCGACGGAGGGAGGTGCGTTGCGATGAGGTGTTCCCAGCCAGTTCGATCGGCGAAAGGACCCCTTTCGATTCGTGTTTTCAAGGCCATCGCCCTTTCCGTGGCACTATGCCTCCTAATTGTGCCCGGGCCATCCCGAGGGAGGGCCCTGTCCATGGCCGATCATCCCGAAAGGGGGCTTCCGGCCGATTCGCGCGCGTCGAAACCCCTGCCCCACCGCGGTTCGCCTTCGGAAGAGGAGCCGCCCCCGAACCCGTACCTGGCCGACGATCACTGGTCCCAGAGCCACCGGAATCCCTACTGCCAGGCCTCGTCGCCCTTCCCGGGACCCACCGATGCGAGCCTCGAGTACCGGCGCCAGTGGGTGCTGTTCGACACGCCCATAACATTGACCTTCTCCCGGCCTTACCCGGACGGGAAGAGGGTTATCTGGGGCTCGGGCGTGGGGTTCACGGGCCAGGTGTTCAAGATGGACGCCGAGACCTTCACCTTCATCGACCAGTACTATCCCCAGCTGAGGGAGGGCCAGGGCCTGCAGGCCGCTTCCATAAACGGCGCCTACAACATCCTCGACGCGGACGGGAACTTCTTCGTGCCGAGAGGCGCCGGCATAGACGCGTACTGCGACGAGATACCCGGCCGGCGCGAATCGAGGATCAAGCTGAAGGCGAGGTTCAAGATCCCCGATCGGAAGCTGCTCAGGCCGGGCGAGGAGAAGGTGGTGGGCATGACCCTGACCTACGACGGCAAGGTCGCCTTCGTGACCGACCTGGCCACCGTGGGGGTCATCGACAGGTCGCTCGACCCACGCACCGCGCGGTATATCAACCTGAACGTGGAAAGGGGCTGTGGCCCGGGCACCCCGTTGGAGGAGCTGGAACACGTTTCCAATTCCATCGCCGCCTGTGAAAGGGGCGGGATATACGTGGTAACCGACCGGAGGATGTACCGAGTCCAGTGGACCGGGAAGAAGCTGACCCTGGACCCGGGGAAGGGAGCGTGGAGCGCGGAATACGACGCCGGTGCCGGTCAGCAGGCGGGCAGGCTGGGCCTGGGATCGGGTACCACGCCCACCCTCATGGGAACCGGCGACGGGAACCGCCTCGTGGTGATAGCCGATGGGGCCAAGTTGATGAAGGCCGTCCTGTTCTGGAGGGACGAGATACCCAGGGACTGGAAGCCCGTAGCCGAGGGGAAGGACCGAAGGATCGCCGCGGAAGTCCCCATCACCTTCGGCGATCCAGCGGCGGAGAAGAGTTACACCGATCAGTCACCCCTGGTCCGCGGCTACGAGGTCGTGTTCGTCAGCAATACCCTGGGACTGGAATGTCTTTCCAACTTGCCAGCCAGCTTACAGCCTTTCGTGATGCTGCTTTCCAACATCCCGGGAATAGCCCCCAGGGGGATGGAGAAATTCCGCTGGGATCCCGTGAAGAGGAAACTGGAAAGCGTGTGGGCCAACCAGGATATAAGCATACCCAACTGCATTCCCTGCATGAGCGCCGCCACCGGCCTTATCTACGCCACCGGGCAGAGGAACGGTTTTTGGACCCTGGAGGCCGTGGACTGGGAGACCGGCGAGTCAAGGTTCTTCTACCCGATCCCCATCACGCTGTTCGGGTTGAGGTTCGGCTGGGATTTCCTGCCTTTCGCCAACAGCTTTTACGCCGCCACGGAGATCGGCCCGGACAGTTGCGTGTATACCGGCACCTTCGGCGGGGTATCCAGGTTCTCCCCCCGGCGCTGACGGCACGCTCCGGACGGAGCGGGCCCTGGGCC
>JBBFMI010000074.1:0-8481 GCA_037478635.1 Candidatus Geothermincolales bacterium
CGCGTAACCCCTTCGTCCTCGACATCTCTTTGAAAGCGGGTTTCTCTCGCGCGATCACGAAGGGTTCATCTCGTCAACAACCACCCCCCTTACCCTTTATGTCACTCCCCAGGGCTACCCTTTGAAGGGGCAGGAAAACCAGGTCTCCCTGGCATGCCCGCGGTGAAGTCAACCCTTATCGAGGAAGGAGGGATCGACGTGGTCGACTACGACGAGGTCGCGCAAGCCCTGGACAGCGCATGGATGAGGTGCCAAACGGCGGAGGAGTATCTCCTGGAGATCCTACATATCTGGTCCCAGTACGGGATGGTGGATGGGACCTGGGTGTGCGAACTGGCGGAGGCCGTGTGACGGTCCAGCCATCGGCGCTACGCCCGGGAGGAAAAATGTGCTTTGGGCAATGGTGCTGCCGGGCCGTTGACTGCGCTTTTTCCGCTCGACCTTCGGGCAAGGTGCCACCTGCAGCCGGTCACGCGCCCGCTCTTCCCGCCCATGCGTCACTTCCTCTGTCCGTGCACCCGGTATTCCGCAGACCGTCGCGTTTGCGCTCGCCCCTGACCTATCGTGTTCCACACGCGTTCAACCGGCTATGCGCGAACGATCCTCTTCCGTGGAGAAAGATCAAGGCTGGGAGGCACCTCGCTCCACCCGGGTATCCCTCCACGGAGAGGTCTCTCGATCGTGTTTGGCATTATATGGTAAACATTTTAAGCGCAAATGCGTACGGCTTATAATCGCCATCAATTATCACTATAACCATATATTACCAATAATCCTGTAATTGGTTTCGGGGAAAGGTGGGCAAGGAATCAAACCCATTCATAACCAATTATTACCATCTCTTTATCCATGGTTCTTGCAAGCGTAAAGATCGGCGAAAACTTGAGCAGGGCACTGTTGACCCTCTCTTATTCCAGTCGCTGACATCCGCGTTCACACTGGCCAATAACTTCTCCGGCGGATCGGGCGATGGAGGAGGGCACGGCGAGTTTACCGGTATTACGTGCGGACTTCCAGGCGCCAGCCAGGGATCACCCTGCAACCTATCGAAAACCTGGATCGATGCGTCGCGAGGATGCGGGGCTCTCCCGGGGCAATGACCCTCCAGCTCCTATGCTTGTTCTTCTGACCTACCTCGACCGGTACTCACGACCGTACATACTTGGACGGCGTTGATTTCCCTTCCTCTTCGTCTCCTGCGCTTTAACCGGGAAGACATCCCCGTTTTCGGGCGATAGCCTTGGGCTGGTTTGCGACGACTCTTATTCTTGAGGAGTCACCCTCCTCATCCAATGAATGCCGGGTTTGCGGGACCGGTCAACCTTGCCCCCTCCACGCGATAGAGGTTTTTGTTAACAGGTTTACGGCAAAGACGAACAAATGCCTAAAATAATCTCATGATGCCAAATCTGCCTAATCCGGTAGGATGTAATTTTCAAGTGAAAATCGGTTGCGTTGCTTTATTAAAAAAATAAAAGTAGGAACCCAAGATACCTTTGGGACCGTCGGCGCAAAGCCGACGTTTTCTACTCAGCATCCTGGGTTCCTACCGACCTGGTACGACTTGTGCTGTTTCCCGCATTCCCCTCCCGCAGTGGACGTGAACAATATTATCATCGACCGTGGCCATGTCAATAGGACCGGGGGTAATATCATGAATACCATATTATTCCATCAATGATCCCCTTTGTAGTGCTTCTCTCCTGGGCCGCCATACCCCAGCGCTCGATACCCTTCGGATGGCCGAAAGAGGCCTTTCTGGTATCATGGGTGTATCGTTCCCACCAGTCGGGAGGTCTGTCCCTGAAAGGTCTCTGGAGGGAAAGGGAGGAAGGAAGATGGGAGGATGGGACGTCAGGGGTTGCCTGATACCGCTGGTAACGCCCTTCGACGAGCGGGGTAGGGTGGACGAGCCCGCCCTACGCAGGCTCGTCAACTACCTCATCGACGAACAGGCCGCAGACGCCCTCGTGCCCTGCGGGACCACCGGGGAATCGCCCACCTTGAGCCACGAAGAGCACATCAGGGTTATCGAGGTGGTGGCGGAGGAGGTGGCCGGACGGGTCCCGGTCATCGCGGGAACAGGAAGCAACAGCACCCGGGAAGCCATCGAACTGACCCAGGCCGCCGAGCGCATAGGAGTCCAGGGCACCCTGCAGGTCTCTCCCTATTACAACCGCCCCAGCCAGGAAGGGATCTACGAGCACTTCCGGGCGGTGGCCGAATCCACATCCCTCCCCATCATCCTGTACAATATCCCCTTCCGCACCGGCCGCAACGTCGAGGTCTCGACCGTGCTCAGGCTGGCCGAGATAGAGAACATAGTGGGGATAAAGGAGGCCTCGGGAGACATCCTGCAGGCAAGCGCCATCTTGGAGGAGACCAGGAAACGGGGGCTCGACTTCTACGTCTACTCCGGGGAGGACGCCGTGACCTTCCTCAT
Organism: Candidatus Geothermincolales bacterium; assembly: GCA_037478635.1. GTDB lineage: Bacteria > Actinomycetota > Geothermincolia > Geothermincolales > RBG-13-55-18 > JACVJK01. The sequence continues at coordinate 2,444 of JBBFMI010000074.1, forward strand.
CCTCTGCCTGGGCGGTCACGGATGCGTGGCCGCCGTGGGCCACGTCCTGGGGAAGGAACTGTCCAGGATGTGCAGGCTGGTATGGGAGGGAAACCTCGAGGAGGCCAGGGAGATCCACTTCAGGATCCTTCCGCTGGTGAGGGCCCTTTTCTGCGAACCGAATCCCGCCGCCATCAAGCAGGCCCTCAACTGGATGGGGATCCCCGTTGGCGGACTGCGCTTGCCCCTGAAAGAGCTGAGCGAGAAGGGAAAGGAGATCCTGAAAAAGGCCATGGTGGAACTGGGCAAGGTAGAACCGGAAAAGTGCATCTGATAGGATCGAGCTAAAGGGCCTTTTGGCCTCCACGAGCTCGTACTGAAGGAGGAAAGGAGCATGTGCAGAGAGGGAGCCGACCCAGTGGCGGTCAAGGTCACGATCAGGCAGGTCCAGGAAAGGCTCTCCCTGGAGAGAAATCACCTCTCCCAGTGGTCAGCCTTCACCGCCAACCAGAAGATGGAAACGATTTCCTCGCGCCTCAAGAAATGCGAGGAGCTGCTCGCGGAGGTCGAGAAGCTACTGGAAGATAATGTAAAAGAGCTCGCCCAAATGACCCTGGGACCAGACCAGGGAGTGACCATCACCAGGGTGTGACCCGCTGGCCCTCAACCTCCGGCCACCGGTGGAAACAGGGACACCTGGTCGGTGGGCTCTAACTTGGTCCTTTTCCCCTTGAGCAGCGAGATGTTCTTTCCGTTGACCAGGACGATGCAGTTGGAGATGTACCGGGAGATCTTTTCCCCGTACCTTCTCTCCAGGTCCTTCAAAAGCTCCCCCACCGTCTTGGCATCGCTCTCCAGGACCTTCTCTCCCGCCGCCAGGCGGATGGTGGAATAGAGCTTTACCGTGGCCATGAGCCTCCCCCCTTTCGGGGACTTTTCTACCTATCTCGACGGAGAAAAGCCGACGCCCCGTTCAGGAGCTCCCGTGTAGGACGTCGGCCACCTCCTTCAATCCCACCTGCTCCAGGACTCTCCGGCTGGGCCTCCCCTTCTCGTCGATGTCCCGGAGAGCGTAGTACTCGTTGATCATCTCGTCAAATTGGACCGTGGTCTTTCTCATCTCCTCCGGGTCCCTCATCTCCAGCCTCTTCTGGTGCCCGCGGAATCCCGGCAAGAACCGCATGGGCCTCAGGATCTTGTCGATGTTGGGGAAGACGAACTTCACCATCACGCCGCCCACGAAGTCCTTCACCTTCTCGTTCTTGATCTTCCCCAGGGGGCCCATGCTCATGAAGGTTGGATAGGCCATGAGGTGCAGGTTCGAAGTGGCCCCCTCCAGGTGGGGCTCGAGGATCCTTCGGGGCAGCCGGTCATCCTCCCGGGTCACGCCCATCAGGTTGCCCAGGGCCCGCTTCAGGTACCAGATGCGGTCTCCCAGCCTGGCCAGATCCTGAATGGTGTAGCCGAAGCCGGTCACCGCGTTGAGCATCTTGCGCATCTCCTCCATGCCTCCCCCGGCGGAAACCCACACGTACTCGCAGATCACCGCCGAGTTGGCGATAACCCCCTTCTTCTGTCCCGCCACCGTCTGGGCGGCCTTCCCCTTCGCCTTCAAGGGCATGGTGCGGGACACACCCAGCTCCTTCAGGCTCACCAGCCCCAGGTCCACGTACAGGTTGGGATCCGCGCAGTGGCAGGCCCCCCGGATGCTGGTGGCATAGGTCAGGGCCATGCCCCAGAGGGCGCGTGGGTCGTGCATGGGGCATTCCAACCCCTTCACGTGGATGGCGAACTCCTCGCCCCCGTATTTCTTGGCCATTGCCCTGACCCCCTCGGCCAGGTCGTCTCCGAAACCCTCCCGGCGGGCGATCATCCCCACCAGCTTCACCAGGGTATCCGGCTGGTTCCATCCCAGCCGGATCCCGCCAGTGTCCTTTTCCGTTATGAGGCCCGCCTCGAAGGCCTCGATGGCGTAGGCCAACGTGCCCCCGCAGGAGATAACGTCCATGCCGTAACGGTCGCACAGCTCGTTCGCCTTGTGGTTGGCCTCGAGGTTGTCCATGCGGAGAAGGGTGCCGAGGGCCGCCGCCGCCTCGTACTCGGAGCCCGGGCCCTCTTCCATGGCGTAAGGTCCCGAGTCGATCTTGACGATCCTCTTGCACTGGACCGGGCAGGCATAGCAGGCATGGCGCTTGACCAGTATGGTCTCGGCCACCACGGAACCGCTGAGCTTGTCGGGACCCGCTTCCCAGTAGGCTTCCCGCCAGTTCTTCACCGGCACGTCTCCGATGGCCATCCCGTATTCCATGTGCACGTTGGAGCCGAAATTCCTCAGGCCCTCCGCGACGTAACTGTACTTGAGGAGCTCGAGCATCTCCTTGCGGATGTCCTCGTAAGCCGCCTCGTCGGCCACGGGGGGCTTCTTGTTCCCCCGGACCACCACGGCCTTGAGCTTCTTGGACCCCATCACCGCGCCCATGCCGCAGCGGCCTGCGGCCGATCCCTTGTCGTTGATGATGCAGGCGTACTTGACCAGGTTTTCTCCCGCGGGCCCGATGCTTATGACCTGGGCCCTCTTGTCGCCCACCTCCTCCTTGAGCTGTGCCTCGGTCTCGAAGGTGTCCTTTCCCCAGAGATGGGAGGCATCCCTAATCTCTGCCCCTTCATCGGTGAGGTAAATGTAGACCGGCTTGTCGGAAGCCCCTAACACGACGATGCCGTCGTAGCCCGTCCTCTTGAGCTGGGGCGAGAAGTGCCCGCCCATGCTCGACTCTCCCCATATCCCGGTGAGGGGGGAACGGGCGCAGATCTCCAACCGGGACACGCCGGGCAGGTTCAGCCCGGAGAGCGGCCCGTTTATTATCATCAGGGGATTCTGGGGAGACAGTGGATCTGCCTCCCATGCCCTCATATCGAAAAAGAGCTTCGCGGCCAATCCGCTGCCCCCCAGGAAGTCGCGGTAATATTCATCGGGTATCTCCCAGTCCTCGAAAGTGCCTTTTTCCAGGTCTACCTTGAGAAGCCTCCCCCAGTTTCCACCTTTCATGACAAACCTCCTTTTTACGGCGTATCCAGAAACCGCTGTAAAACCTTGTGCCCCCTCGCGCTCTTTGGATTACCGCAGCCTGGTCCGGTATGGAAATTATATACCAAAGGGAAAATCGGGAAAGCGAGATAATGGCGTTAGAACCGCCGATCTTAAAAAAACTTCCTGACCGGTGACCGCCCCCGAATGCGTACAGGATACCCGAGTCTGTGCGAATATTAAGTTGCAAATCACTCTACCATGTGGTAGCATATGACCCGGCGATTGCCGGAACTTGAAAGACGAGCGACCTCATCCGTGCTCCGGCAGTAGGACTGGAGCACCTCCCTCCCTGCTGACCCCGGTTTGCCGGAACCGGGGTCTTCTATTTCAGAATTCAAGATCCTTCGCGCGGTGAGCTTTCCTTTGCCTTCGGGCCTGCCAGGGTGTAAGTGCTGAAGGGGACCGGGCTTATCTAATCGACCTGGTCCGGAGTGGCCAACCCCTCTCGCGCTTCCGGGTCTTGAGATTCCCTTGTCCGGGCGTTTCAAATTTCAAGATCCTTCGCGCGGTGAGCTCTCCGGGAGACTTTGGGTTTCCTTTGGTGAAATTGCTGAAGGTGACCGGGCTTATCTAATCGACCTGGTCCGGAGTGGCCAACCCCTTCACGCTTCCGGGTCTTGAGATTCGCTTGTCCGGGCGTTTCAAATCCTTTGCAGGGGGAAATAATATTGTTGCCGTGGAGGTATAATCATGAGCCCGAGCGCGTTGGTCATCGATGACGATAAGTTGTTGCTCCGCCTGGTGGAGCTCAACCTGGCCAAGATGGGCATCAAGGTCATCCAGGCGGACAACGGAAAAGACGCCATACGCCTTGCCCTGGAGGAAAAACCAGACCTCATATTGCTCGACATCATGATGCCCCAGATGGACGGGTTCGAGGTCATCCGCCAGCTGAAGGCCATCAGGGAGACCAGTTCCATCCCGGTGGTAATGCTCACCGCCAAGTCGAACCCCGAAGACAGGGAAAAGTGCCAGGAGCTGGGAGCGGTAGGCTACATAACCAAGCCCTTCCGCCTGGAGGAACTGCGAGGATTGGTGCAGAGGATACTCCAGGAGCTCACCCCGGAGACTTCCGGGTGAGCGGATGTCCCCGTCGGGCGAACTCCTTTCCTGCCTTAAGACGGCTCAAGGCGCAAGCGCGATGCACCGCCTTAGATCTATGATCTTTTCCCGCTCCAAACGCCGTCCACGAGATCGGCCTCGATATTCGTCCCAGGAACGCACTACCTCGACTGCCCAAGACAGCGACGCGTTTGCTCACCGAGACCGGACACCGTGAAAACAGTGTTTTTCGGCGTCTATCCCTGCGCGGGGGTGAGGAAACGCTGGAACTCGAGCAATTCCAGGGGCTTGCGGGCTATCCCCTTGACCTTGAACCTACCGTTCCTCACGGCCTCCAACAACTTGCGGCCCTCCACGGAACGCAAGAACTGGGGTAGGCGGGAGAGGCTACCCAGGCTCGCCAGGTTCAAGAGCAGCCCCAGTTCCGTCTCCACTTTCACGTCGGCATCGGGGTTCACCCCGTTGCAAACCAGGACGTCGCTTCCCCTGAACACCAGCGTGGAGGCCATCTCCGGGTGGTCTATGTCCTTTATAGCGATGGAGAAACACATGCGGTCGGCGATCTCCCTCTTGGCCGGGTCTTTCATCAGGGCCTTCACCATCTCCGAGAGCATCCCGGTCAGCGGGTTGGGGTCCTCCTCCCTCAATTCCACTTTCCCGCAGCCCGGTATCCTCCACTCCTTCCTGAAACGGACGTAGTAAGCGCCAGCGGCCCCGGCTCCGGCCAGTATCAACAGGGCGATGTACCTTTTTTTCATGGCTCCTCCTTCCCGAGAAAAACCTCTCCGAAAACCCTTCTCCCTTCAGACAAACGAGAACTACGATGGGCGTAAGCTGCCTCCAGCTCGCGACGAAGGATCTCTTCCTGCCTCTTCGAATGTCCCGTCACCTTCAACGTCACGGCGCACTAATCTTATTTTCCGGTCAAGGGTATGTCAAACCAGGATAACCGCATACGAAAAAGGAGGGCGTCGCCCTCCTTTTATGATCTGGCGGAAGGGGTGGGATTCGAACCCACGGTGCGGTTTTTACCCGCACAATCGCTTAGCAGGCGATCACCTTAGGCCAGCTCGGTCACCCTTCCGCTGTGCCCAAACGATTTCTTGCCGGGACACGAGACCCGGGTTTCACCCGTCCTCGGTCCTCGTCGCCCAACGGTATCTATTCTTTATTTTATAGAGCCAGGGGCTCCACGCTTCAACCGGCCGTTTCTCCATCCACGGCCCCGTTCAGCCCGGCCTATGGCCAGTGCGGTCCGCGATGAGGACTCCCGCCACCCCCACGTTCTCCGGGGGGTTCTCCCGGATCACCACCGTGTAGGCCTCCCGGGGCAACCCGTAGATACGCTCGAGCACATCGGTGATCTCCTTCACCAGGGCCCTCTTCTTCTCGAGGTCCGGTATCCTGGGACCTTCCACGGTCACGGTGGGCATGTGGCCTCCTTTCCCCAGTCCGATCCTTCCCCAAGTATATATGTCATCCTCGGCATAAAGCGCTGGCGGAGAGGGTGGGATTCGAACCCACGAGACCCCGTTGAGGGTCCAACGGTTTTCGAGACCGCCGCATTCGGCCGCTCTGCCACCTCTCCGAGAACATGGTATTACATTCGCATTCCTATAAAAAGTGGGGGATTCCCTGGCCCAGCACCCGGGAAAGTCCTCGCCGGATGCGCGCCATCCGTACCGCCGTAAAGGTGCAAGAGGTCCTTCTGTTCCAACGCCGGTCCCCTGCCTGCCCCGCGGTGTCGACCCTTCAGCGCGGGGGTCGCCCTGGATCCCGTAAATGCCCGTGGAAAAACGGCGTTCACTTACCGGTAAAACGGCCTTACAGGCCTGGGAAACCCTCGCCCAAACCGGACAGGCTCGATGGGCGCCAGGGACACGTACCTGCGGATATATCTGTGCCGGAC
>JBBFMI010000075.1:0-8391 GCA_037478635.1 Candidatus Geothermincolales bacterium
CCACACGGCGGTCATCGTCGGCGACGCCTTCGCTTTACCCTTGGTGGAGGAGCTGAAGAAGGCGGAGTCACGGGGGAAGAAATACGATCTCTCCGGGCTCTGGGCCCTGGTCTCCTCGGGAGTCCGCTTCTCGCCGCACCTGAAAAAGGAGATTCTGAGAAGGGCACCCAACTGCATCATCGTGGACTCCATGGGATTGAGCGAATCAAGTGGCGCCTTCGCCACCCTTGCCCTCTCGTCCGAAAAGGAGATCAAGCCGGCTGGGGCCCCACTACGCCGGTCAGTCTCCACCGGAAAAGACCTCTTCCCGTGCCGCGTGTACAGCAAGGAACTGGGAAGGGACGTCATCCCGGGCAGCGGAGAGGTGGGCGAGTTCCTTTACGGAGGATACATGGCGCTGGGTTACTGGAAATGTCCTCGGAAGACCTCGGAAGATTTCCGGCTGCTGGACGGACAAAGGTGGTTTTTCTCCGGAGACGAAGGAGTAGTGGACGCGGAAGGCCATTTCCGCCTCATAGGGAGGGGCGGTGATTACCTCATCAACACCGGAGGAGAAAAAGTGTACTCGGAAGAGGTGGAAGAGGTCATCAAGGCCCATCCCGCCGTCTTCGACGCCGCCGTGGTGGGGATGCCCGACCCAAGATGGGGAGAGGTGGTCACCGCCCTGGTGGAATTGCGGGAGGGCAATACGGCTTCCGCGGAAGAGATAAAGGAACACTGCCGGAAAAGCCTGGCCGACTACAAGTGCCCCAAGCACGTCTTCTTCGTGGACAAGGTGCCGAGGGCGGCCTCCGGCAAGATAGACCGCCTTCTCGCCCACGAGATGCTGGAACGCATGAAGGGCAACGTCCCCGGTTATTAACGGAGAATGCTTCTCACATGGGGGTGGCCTTTTCTATGTCCTGGGGCCTCTCCACCTGGAAATCCGCTCCGTAGTCGCTGAAGCGGACATTCATCCTCATTTCAATGCTTCCGCCCTCGGTCGTGCCAGTTTGCGGCAGAAAGCGCCCCATCACCTCGAGGAGGTTGCCAGTGGTCTCCTGGGTCAACTCCAAGGGTAGCTGGGTTTCCCGGTCCACCTTGATGGTGAACTTGAAAAGCTCGATCGTCTCCACCATCGCCCGCTTCACTTCTTCATCGCTCAAATCGGCTGATCCGAACCGTGCCAGCCCCTCCTTGAACTTGGACAGGGCCTCGTCATTTACCAGCTTCTCCGCGTCTAAACGGAACGAGAAAACCGCGTAGCCCTCGGCCTCCTCTACCAGCTCCAGGGACTTGGCCACCTGAAAGGTCATCATGATCCCCTGCGGGTTCACCGAGAGGGGGTCCTGGGCCATCCCGCCTATCATTTCCCCGGGATTGAACTCACGGTAAACCCATTTATCCTGGCCCGCGACCTGGACATAAATCTTATTCCCCTCGGTATAGACCTGGATTTCCGTGGAAGGGCCTGTATCGCCCTCGGCGCTCTCCATCCTAGTGTTTAGCTTCATCGACCCCACGAGGCCCGATTCCTGGGTCCTCTTGAACCGGCCATCGTACTCGGTCTTCATGACCGTGTCCATCCCGGCCATCTGGAACCGGACATCCATGTCGCCGGATATCCGCATGGACTTCACGTCCCCCACTTTTGTCTTGGTGAGCTCGAACACGGACGCCGGTTCTCCCACCCATGAACTCTTCGCCTTAACCCCGCAGCCCGAAACCACCAGCGCCAGCGCCAACAAGGGGACGAGGACAAAAAAAGTAAGGGACCTTTTCGATGCCATCTTGTCTTTTCCTCCTTCCTACCCAAACCGTGACCTCTTTTCATTATACTTTCCTGGACGAAGTCTCATCCAACCTCATCATGGACCATTTCCTTGCCGTTAACTATCGGTTCGTCACGCGCCAGCAAGGCCCAAAACGATGTGCGGACGCTTGTGATGCCGACGTCTCCTGGCGACGGACGGGGGATATCGGCCGCTCTCGGAGGTCTTACGCCGAACACCCGAGAAACACTAATAATAACCAAAACAGTGGGATTATAATTTCCCTAAAACCAGCGAAAGGCCGTCCGAGGACGAGGAGAGGGGACGATTGGCGGGACGGGTGATCTTCGGGATAGTGTGCGTCTTGACCTCCCTGGCCGTTTACCTTTCCTATCTCATCCTCCGTCACCGGCAGCGGCCACCGGCCCTTTCCTACCTGGGCGTTTCTTACATCTTCTTCGCCCTGTGGCTGATCGCGTCTTTCATCCACCTCGTTCCCGAGGAGCCATCGACCGGGTTCATAACCCTTCAGTTCAGGATCTGTTACGCTCTAATATCTCCGGCCCTGGGCTTTCTTGTCCTCTTTGGCTTAACCTATCTCAAGGGAAAGGACCTTTCCCTCGCTCCCAAATTGGCCTTATCCTCGGCCTGCGCGATATTCATCCTCCTCGCCTCGAGCAACTACGTCATCGAGAAAGCCGAGTTCCTCGGCGATCACTACTACGTGGAATATGGACCTCTCTATATTTTCAACATCGCGTTCTTCGCTGCTCTTGCCTCGGTCTTCTTCTGGGCCCTGGTGAAAAAAGCCAGGGTCTCGTCGGGCACGGAAAGGATGAGGGCGCTTTACATCATAGTGGGTTACGCATTTTTCACCGTCGCCGCCGTGACCCTCTCCTTCCTGATCCCGTTTCTTGCGGGAAGGGATGCGGTCAGCGACTACGCGTATCCATTGATGATCTTTCCCCTGTCCACGACCTCCTACGCGTTGCTAAAACAGCGCCTGCTGGACATAAGGCTTGCGGCGCGCAGGGCTATCTCCTACATGTTGGTGCTGCTCTTCTTCGGGGTGCCAACCATCGCCGTTTTTGGCGCCCTGGGTTATCGTTTCCGCACGTATCCATCCGTACTAGCCGCCATGACCCTCGCGATCGTGGTCTTCTCGGCTCTTCTCATACCGGCACTCATGAGGCTGGCAGAACAATTCACCTCCCGGCACGTTTTCGGGGACCTCTACCGGAAAGAGGAGGTGGTCGACACTGCGATCTCCCTGGCCCTTGACGGAAGGGATCCTGAAAGCATCATCCTTCCGGCCCTGGCTATCCTCAAGCAGAAGATAGGCTTGTCGGATATCGCGATGGCAATCCGCGACGATCCCCTCGACCAAGAAAAGGAAAAGATATTGACGCTTTTCTCCGCCTCCAAGGGAAGAAGGTCACTGGACGTCGCGGATGTCGAGAGCGACCTCGGTAAGCTGATAGAGGCCGCCCGGGTCGTGGATGTCGACCAGGACAAGGGAACGGATAGCGAAAACGCGTTCAAGAGTATCCTGTCTGCCCTGGGTTTCCGGGCATCACTGCCACTGAAAGGCATGAGGTCGGTCATCGGGGTCTTGCTCGCAGGTCCCAAGGAAAGCGGAGAGGCGCTGGACCCCTATGACCTGGACACCCTGGAGGAATTCTCGTTGCGCCTGGGGATAATCCTGGAAAACCACCACCAGGCAACAAGACTCGCAGCCCGCCTGAAAGAAATGGAGAAGGTCAAGGCCGTACTCCAAACATCGGAAACGCTGAAAGACCACGTGATAGCCTTAGCCCACAATGAACTCAAGGAACCCGTGGAATGTCTCGTCGAACATGTCAGGAAATACCTGGTGTCGTCGTCCGGACAGCTTCCGCACGACATCCAAGAACTACTGGGTGACGCGGCCTCCAGGCTCGAAAAGGTGATGGGCAAGTTCTCTCTCGCCTACACGCTAAAAGCGGGTGAATACTCGCCCAGGTGGTCCGCCGTCGACCTAAACGAGCTGGTCGAGAAGGTCATAGGCGACACCAACCCCGATGAGAAGGAAAGGATATTCTTGGAAAAGTATCCTGGCGAACCGATACTGGAAACCGACCCACTACTACTGGAACGATCCTTCAGGGAGCTCCTGGAAAATGCCCTCACCCACTCCGGGAAGAGGAACCCGGTAACGGTCAGGGTCAAAGACGAGAGCGGTGCGCTGGCCCTCGAAGTGGAGGATGCCGGGGAGGGGATCCCGGTGGATTTCCTGCGTCGCATCTTCACTCCCTTTTCCCAGGCGAGCGAACCCGATAAACACGGGAAAGGCCTTGGTCTCGGTCTCTACATTGTGCGCCTGGCCACGGAAATTTGCGGGATAAGCGTGGAGGTCGAGACGGAACCGGGGAAGGGAAGCCTCTTCAGGCTCCTCATTCCGAGGAAAGCGGGATGTCCCTCCATAAAGAGTCCATCCTCTTGACCCTCGCGTGGAACGAGCGGGCGCGCACGTCGATCTCGGTGACGTCGCAGAAAATCTCCGTTCCGCCCTCCTTCTCGCGTAAAAACCAGGCATGGAACCCAGGATTATCGACAAGATCGGGTAGCTGTCTGCAGGCCACGATGTCCTGGCGCCGACACGCGTAAATGGGGTAAGGTCGCCGAGCGTGCTAAGGATAAATGCGTAAAATAAACCCAAGAGGATGGGGCACGGGTCACGAGTCATGCCAGTCGCGATAATATAAATTAAATTAAACACGAAATACCATCCGGTATATTGACAATCGATACACCTAAAAATAAACTCAACCTATCATGTACGGAAAAGTGGCAACTCGTCGATGGTGGTGGTGGACCCTCTTGTAGAGAGGGTTCAGGCCACCACGTTTGCCTTAAAAACCTAACGATCTAAACAGAATAAGCAGGCCGTGAACCCTCTCGAAAGCGGGTCACGGCCTTTGGTTTTGGGCCGTGTGGAAAACGCGGCCCTTCGTTTTAGGAGGTGAGAGATGGAGATCCTGAACCAGGCATACTGCACGGTCCCCGAAGGCACCGCCTTCATCCCTGGCGAGGAAGCGTTCCTGCGCCATTCTTCCCGTTGGCCACTCCTGACCGTCGCCCGCGTGGTCAACGCCGACACCGAGACCCCGGTCTCCGCCTACATCAAGCTCGCCGGAGACAGCTACTCTTTCCTCTTGGAGAGCGCGGAGGGCGGCGAGCGCTGGGGAAGATACTCCCTGGTAGGCTGTAACCCCCTCGACGTGGTGGTCTTCCGACGCGGCCGCGTCGAACATCCCCTGAAAGGCGTGGTGGTGGAGGGGGTAGACCCGGTAGTTTACATATTCCAGGAATTGGCAAAATACAGCACGCCCCCGGTGATCCCAGGTATCCCCTTCTCGGGTGGAGCGGTGGGCTATTTCGGCTACGATCTCCTGCCTTACATGGACCGCTTCCGGGTGCGGGAAAAGCCTGGCCTCGGAGTGCCGGAGATGAGCTTCGTGTTGACCAGGGACTCGGCGGTCTTCGACCACCTCCTCGGGCGCATCATACTCATGCGGCACGTCCCCATCCCCACCAGAGCCACGGATAACGATATCAGGTCCCTCTACAGGGAAGCCGCAAACCGTCTGGATGAAATGGCCGAGAAGCTCCATGGCCCGCTCAAGACAAGGCCTCTGGATCTATATTTCCTCTCTCCCGAGATCGACGGGAAAGCCCTTGAATCCAACTTCACCCAGGAGAGGTTCGAAGAGGCGGTTATGAAGGCCAAGGAATATATATTCCAGGGAGAGGTCTTCCAGGCAGTGATATCCCAGCGCTTCCGGCTATCCATCAAGTGCCATCCTTTCTCCATCTACCGCGCTTTGCGGTCGGAGAACCCCTCGCCTTACATGTTCTTCCTGAACATGAAGGACGTGGTGCTGGTGGGCTCCTCTCCCGAGCCGATGGTGAGGCAGCGGGGTGGAGAGGCTCTCATCAGGCCCATCGCGGGCACGAGGAGAAGGGGAAAGGACCCGGAAGAGGACCGGCTCCTCGAGGAAGAGCTCAAGCGGGACGAAAAGGAAAGGGCCGAACACGTGATGCTGGTGGACCTGGCCCGCAACGACCTCGGAAGGGTGTGCCTACCCGGATCGGTCAAGGTCACGAGGCGGATGTTCGTGGAGAAGTACTCCCACGTAATGCACCTGGTGAGCGAAGTCGCGGGGAAGCTAAGGCCGGGGAAGGGGAACCTGGACCTCCTCCGGGCCACGTTTCCGGCCGGAACCGTTTCCGGCGCCCCCAAGATAAGGGCCTGCGAGATCATCGACGAGCTGGAGCCGGAGAGGAGGGGCCCCTACGCCGGAGCCGTGGGTTATCTGTCCTACACGGGCGATATGGACACCTGCATCACCATCCGCACGGTGGTCATCTCCGGTAGCACAGCCTACGTGCAAGCGGGGGCGGGCATCGTGGCGGACTCCCATCCCGCGAGGGAATACGAAGAGACCCTCAACAAGGCCAGGGCCCTCCTCTACGCGGTGAGGAAAGCGGAATCCATGGAGGGGATGTTCCTGTGAAAGTGGTGCTCCTGGACAATTACGACTCCTTCACGTTCAACCTCTCCCAGGCTCTGGAAGAACTGGGAGCGGAGGTGGTGACGGTCCGAAACGACCAGGTGACGATGAGGGAACTGTCCCGCATGGAACCGACCCACCTGGTCATATCTCCAGGGCCAGGAGTGCCCGAAGACGCCGGCATAACCCTGGAAGCGATAAGGGAATTCGTCGGGAAGGTGCCCATCCTGGGGGTATGTCTTGGGCACCAGGCGCTGGGGATGGCCTTCGGCGCGGCCCTTGTCCGATGCCCCTATCCAGTACACGGCAAAACCTCCGCCATCCTACACGACGGAAAGACCATCTATTCCGGGATGCCCAATCCTTTCATCGCCACTCGCTACCATTCGCTGATGCTCTCGCCGCGACTCCCGTCATGCTTGGAGGCATCCGCGTGGACGGAAGACGGGCTGATCATGGGGATCAGGCACCGGGAATATCCGGCCGAGGGAGTCCAGTTCCATCCCGAGTCCTTTCTCACGGAGCGGGGGAAAACGGTCCTCAAGAACTTCTTGGAGCTGGAGGTGTGAAGCCATGGAGGAAAGGATAAAGGAGATAATCGCCAAGATGGTGAAAGGCGAAGAATTGAGCCGGGACGAGGCAAGGGAAACGATGGATTTGCTCATGGAGGGCAAGGCCACCGACGCCCAGGTGGCGTCCATGCTCACCGCCCTGCGCATGAGGGGCGAGACCCCGGAGGAGATCGCCGGTTTCGCCGAGAGCATGAGGCGACACGCCCTCCGCATCGAGCCCCGTGTTTATCCCATTCTGGATACCTGCGGAACCGGCGGTGACGGGAAGCACACTTTCAACATCTCCACCGCAGCTTCCTTCATCGTGGCAGGCGCCGGCGTGCCCGTGGCAAAACACGGCAACCGTGGGGTCAGCTCGGGCTGTGGCAGCGCGGACGTGCTGGAAGAACTGGGTGTCCGGATCGACTTACCGGCGGACGCGGTAAAGGAATGCATAGAGCGTTGCGGATTGGGGTTCCTTTTCGCCCCCAACTTCCACCCGGCCATGCGGCACGTGATGAGGGCGCGAAAAGATCTCGGGGTCCCCACCGTGTTCAACCTCCTGGGACCCCTCGCCAACCCGGCTGGCGTCTCCCACCAGCTCCTGGGAGTCGGGATCGAGGGCAAGGCGCCGGTCATGGCGCAAGCCCTGGCCGAGATGGGTGTACGCCGGGCCCTGGTGGTGTGCGGGGAAGACGGCATGGACGAACTTTCCACCGTCACTCCCAACCGAGTATGGGAGGTTAGGGAAGGCGAGGTCTTTGACTATACCTTGGACGCTTCCTCGCTCGGGATCTCCCGCAGCCGACCCGAGGACCTGAGGGGCGGAGACGCGCGGGAGAACGCGCGTATAATCCGCGAGGAGGTGCTCGCGGGAAAACCAGGGCCCAGGACGGAGGTGGTACTGCTGAACGCGGCAGCCGCCCTCTACGCCGCCGAGGCCGTTAAAGACCTGGAAGAGGGGTTGGCCGTGGCCGAGGAGGCGGTGAAAAGCGGAAGGGCCCTTTCAGTTTTGGAAGCGGTGGTGGAATACGGCCGGGGGGTGAACTGAGTGTTCCTGGAAAAGGCCCTGGATAAAGCCCGGACGAGGGTCCGGGAGAGCAAGGCACTGCGACCCCTGACCTCCCTGACCGTCTCTCCCTTGGAGGAACCGCACCGTTTCAGGGATAGCCTGCGGCGGCGCAAGGGGGAGGGCATAAAACTGGTGGCCGAGGTGAAGAGGAGGTCTCCCTCGAAAGGGATCATCCGCGACGAGGTCTCCGTTTCCCGACTCGCCAGGTGTTACGAAAGGGGAGGTGCTCACGCGCTGTCCATCCTCACGGAGCCTTTCTTCTTCGGGGGATCCCTGGACGACCTTGCAGAGGCGAGAGGATCCTCTCGCCTCCCCATACTGCGCAAGGATTTCATCATCGATGAGTACCAGATCCTGGAATCCAGGGAGATCGGGGCAGACGCGGTCCTCCTCATCGCGGCCGCGCTCGACGCGGCCAGGCTGGCCAGGCTCGTTGAGCTCGCCAGGGAGCTCGGGATGGACCC